>CALXVT010000024.1 GCA_944392175.1 uncultured Clostridia bacterium | reverse complement strand
CCGCCTTTTAGGTGGTTAGCAAGCAATTCCCCTTCTAGGGGATGAGCAAACCACCCGTTCACGGGTGGTTATGATTGTGTACAAATTTGAGAAAAAATGTGATAAAATGCAGGAGATACAAAAGTTTATATTATTTAATAATAATTTATTATAAGAAAGGATGATGCACAGCAAAGAAAAAAAGCAACTCGTAAACATGTCTATTGGAAAGGAGAAAATAATGATACAAGTAGTTTTGCGGAGCTCAGAAGCAATAAAACTTGTTATGGATTATTATTTTTCTGAGAAGAATTTTAAAATTTCTTTATCTGATGGAGCTACTCTTACTTTGGAGAATGAAGATACCTCAATTGCTTTTGAAGTATTTAAAATGCTTTTGGACTATAATTTAATGAATTCTGATAATGTGGAATTTATTAATCTTAATCCAAATTCTACTTCGGTAAAAGCAAAAACTTCACCAAAAGGCGGGACAAAAGGTGTCCAGTCAAAAAAAGTAAAAAAAGCAAAAGAAAGTAAAGAAAAAAATTCCGTTGAGCCGACCATAAAGGAAAAGATTTTGGAGTATCTTTGCAAGATATATCCTGAAAAACTATCTTTGTCTGAGATTGCAAACAGATTAAATTTAAAATATACATCTGCAACCTCTGCAATTAACCGATTATATAATGCTGGCGAAGTTTTAAAGGATAAAAAGCATTATTATGCAAAGCCGAAATCTGATGAGGAACAAAGTGAAGCAACTGAAGCACCAATTATAACAGAAACTTCTGGCACGGATGAGAAATCAAGTGAAGAAACTTCTGAAATTGCGAACAAAGAAAGTGAGGAAGGTGTAGAAGAAACTTCACAAAAATTAGAAAAAGCTTCTGTGCCTGCAGAAGAAACTCAAAAAGAAGATTTCACAACTGAAGAGTCTAAAGATGCTCAAAGGGCAGAAGAGCCTAAAGAAGTTTTAGTAAAACCTGAAGATGAGTCTAAGGTTGGGACTGCATCTGTTGAAACTCAAAAGGAAGTTGAAGAAACACTTCCAGAATATTCTTTTGTAGAAAAAGCAGAAACAATAAAAAAACTTTTTGCGGATGAAAAAAATGCGGAAGTAATTAACTACATTTTCTTCTTAAGAAAAAGGAATTTTAGTGTTGAAGATGCACGAAAAAAATTCCCGAGTCCAAATGGTGAAATACTTTCGAATGTAATCAAAGTTTTATTCGAAAAGGGAATCATAGTTTTGGATGAACGCATCCGGTCAACAGTAAGGTATATAATTCCACCGATGTGGAGAATATATGCTAATTTACTGAAAAATGAAGTGCCTATGGAAGAAGGTGCTTTAAGAACTGCTGCAGAACTGGGAGTTAAAGAATTCCAAAATTTGATTCAAGAGGCATTAAAAGAAGGAATTGTGGAGAAAACTGTTGAAAAACGGGTGACGAGATATGCTATTATCGCTGATGTGACTGAAAAAGAGGCAGAATAATAAGTTGCCACCTGTATAGATTGCTTTGCAATCGAACAGGACTAAGGAAACTTAACATTGTTATAAACACAAAAATCTTCGATTTTACTATATAACAAAAATAAGGCAGGGAACTCCCTGCCTTCTGCCATGCATTTAATTTATATATTTTTCAATTTCATTCCAAACGTTTTCTGTATAAATTCTTCTTTCGGAAGAAAAAGGTAAAGTAGTAATATCACCAATAGGATTTAAAACTTTTTGCACTTCTGATGTTGCTGAATCTACTTTTGTAACAGCAATTTTGTCAGCCTTGTTAGCAATAATAATAAATGGAATTTTACTACTTATAATGTAGTTATACATTAACTTATCATTTTCTGTTGGTTTATGCCTAATATCTACTAAAAATATAATTAAGGCAATTTGTTTTCTTTTATGCAAATATTCTTCTATAAAATTACCAACTATAACTTGTTCTTTTTTTGACATTTTACTGTATCCATATCCAGGTAAATCTACAAAATAAAATTTAGAGTCAATATTATAAAAATTAATTTGTCTAGTTTTACCAGGTTCACTACTTGTTTTTGCAAGTTTTTTTCTATTAATTAGCGTATTTATAAATGAAGATTTTCCTACATTTGATTTCCCAACCAATACTACTTCTGGCAAATTATTAGAAGGATATTGTTTAGGACCAACTGCAGAAATTTCAAATCTCGGTTCTTTTACAATCATAATAATTCTCCTTATTTTTTATATTGCTATATTTTAGCATAAAATTCGATATTTTACAATCTTTTATATTTTAAAAAGTAAACTAATTACTTGTAAAAAAAAACTAAATATGATAAATTTTATATAGCAAAAGGAGAAAAAAATGAAAATATTAGTAATATCGGATTGCCATCATTTATTAGAAGAGGAAGCAAAAAAATTAGAAAGAGTAGAATACGATATATGTTTTTTATTAGGCGATATTAGTGGACAATATTTAGATATAATTTTAAAATACATAGATAAAAATAAGACATATGGGATTTTAGGAAATCATGACGAATTTGGAATATTAGAAGCAAGAGGGATAAGAAATATTCATTGCAAATTAATAGAACTACAAGGATTAAAATTTTTAGGATTTGAAGGAAGCAATAGATATAAAAAGGGAAATTTCCCAATGTTTACTCAAAAAGAGGCGATTAAATTAATAAAAAGATGTCCTAAGGCTGATATATTAATTTCACATGATTCAGCATATAAATTATATGCTGATAGCAAGGACTTAGCACATTGTGGATTAAAAGCAATAACAAAATACATAAAAAAGAATAAGCCAATTTTAAATATACATGGTCATCAACATATAAATTCTAATAAGATGTTGAATAAGTATACGAAAGTAATATGCGTTTATAGAGCAGTTGTTTTAGATATTGATACAAAAGAAACGAATTTACTTTTTTAATAAGGAGAAGATACAAATGTATGAAGAAAAATACTATAAGATAGAAAATTTAATGGAAAATCAAAAGTATGAAGAAGCTGAAAATGAAATTAAAGAATTATTTAAGTTAGCTAAAAATAATACAATAGAAGGCGAAAATGAAACTAGATATTGTTTAGATACATATATAGAACTACTTCTATATTATAATTATTTTAAACCACCAAAAATTAATATACCTCCTAAAATAAATATTGCAAGATTATATTATTATGAAGGAATAATAAGTTTTAATTTAGATGATTATAATAAAGCTAAAGAAAAGTTTTATGAAGCAAAGCGTTGGAATCCTATTAAAGCTAAAATAAGATTATTAGAAGCTAGAACTTATAGAAAATCGGATTTAAATATGTATAAACAAAAAATTGAGGAAGCATATAAATACATATATACAAAAGAAGACTTGTACGATTACATATATGAACTAGGAGTTTATAATATTTATACTAAAAATCTAGAATTGGCTAGAGTTTTATTTCTATTTAATGTTATGTCAGAATATCCAAATGGGAATAGTAAAATATGGCTAGAAAAAATAGAAGAAGTAAGACCAGATTTAAAAGGTGGAATGAAACGTTATGCAGTAATAGGGGAATTAAGAAAGAATAATATTCATATTGATATAGATGAAAATGTAATAAACATATTAAAAAATGATTATAAAAGATTAATGGAAAAACAGGATAGAAATGTTATATATTCAGTCTCAAATTGTTTATATAATTTAATATATGATACTAATTATGTATTTTTTGATAAGATGAAAACAAATATGGGGCTTGAAATATCAGTTCCTTCTGTATGTTCTGTACTTAAAAACGAAGCTAGAAAAAAATTAAACCTTAGTGAGTCTAAATATGCTTTCAAAGTAGATAACAAAATTATGATTTTGAATCAAGTAGGAATCATAGATAAAGATACATTTGAAAAAAGATATCAGGAACTACTTAAGAGTTTTGAAAATGATAATATAAAAATACTGGAACAAAACACTATTCAGAATGAAGAAAATAAAATATATCAATTATTATATAATGGAAAAGAATTTAGAGATAGAGTTGTATATATTTTTGCATATATAAACGGAATAGAAGTTCATATCAATTGGGAAGAACACTTCTCTGATATGATATTAGGACTGAATTATATAAATAATACACTTAGTATGGCTATGGTAAAATCTTTAAAGTACTTAGGAAAATTAGAAAAAGTAAATAATCAAAATGAAGAAAAAGATATGCAAACAAATGAAAATGTAAAATATAATTTAAAGCCGGAGAATTATCCAGTATTACAAATTTTAATACCAAAAGAACTAGGTAAACCAGAAAAAGTTAGTGATAGGACATATAAAATAAAAAATAATAATTTGCTTATTGAAATAAAATTTGGTAAACAGCCTACAGTAGATGAATTTGTAACTTCAATAAAAAATTGGATAGATGAGTATACGCAAAAATATAACTTTACTATAATAGAGTATAAAAAAGAAAAAGTGAATGATAATCCTATAGAAGTATATATTTTGCAAAATAGTAAAAATATAAAAAAGATTATTAAAGGAATATATTTAAAAAAATGTTTTGTAATGTTTATAGGTAATCCAGTAAATGAGACAAGCAATATAATAGATTTAATAATTAAATCAGCTAATATAGATGATGAACAAGGAATAAGTAAAATACAATCAGAAAAAAAATCTTTAAAAATAGTATTAGATGATGATAATAATAAATTAGAGATAGAAAAAAATATTAAATTAGCAAACATATATTTCAAACAAGGAAATGCAAGTAGATGTATTGATGTATTAAAAAAAGATATAAAGGGATTAGTATATAAAGATGATAAATATAAAGACGATGCTTTTTGGCCTGAAATGTCAATATTCTTATATATAGCAATTGTATTAAATAATTTTTACAAAAATAATAAAGTTTCAATTAATGAAATGAAAAGAATTCTTTCTGATAAAAACATAGTTATTGGGGAACTTGAAGGATATTTACAAAATTTTAAAAATACAAAAATATATAATAAGAATTTAGAAGATATATCAGATAAGAAAATGTTAAATAATTTTATTAAAATTTTATCTGATGCACTAAATTCTCTTGATATAGAGCCAAAAGGAGAAGATACAAAAAATGTAGATGATAGAGAAAGTTTGTTACAAAAAATGAAAATTAAAGATGATATAAGAAAAATGTCAATAGATACTCAAAAAATAATAATCAAAGACAAAATAACACAGATAAGAATGTTCTTAGAATCATGTAATCTTAATACAGAGCCATACCAATTAAGTAGGAGACAGGAAAGAACAAAAGAACTGGCATTATTGGATGACAATAATATAGCAAATTCATATTGGGAAATATATGATTTTATAGATGATTATGGTGATAGAAAAAATGGAAAAATCTATAGTGTAGAGAAAGATGAAATTTATAAAATGTTAGAAAAATTAGAAGAAAAAGCAAGAAGATGTTAAACTTCTTGCTTTTTACTTAGCATTATTTTTTTACTTCAATTTTTTCTAATCCACCCATGTATGGTCTTAATACTTCTGGAACAATTACACTTCCATCTGGTTGATAGTTATTTTCCATAATTGCAATTAACATACGAGGTGGGGCAACAACTGTATTATTTAATGTATGTGCGAAATAATTTCCTTTTTCACCTTTAATTCTAATACCTAATCTACGAGCTTGTGCGTCTGTCAAATTAGAACAACTTCCAACTTCAAAATATTTCTTTTGTCTTGGACTCCATGCTTCTACGTCACAAGATTTTGCTTTTAAGTCTGCTAAGTCACCACTACAACATTCTAAAGTTCTTACTGGGATATTCATACTTCTAAAGAATTCTACTGTATATGACCACATTTTGTTATACCAATCCCAAGAATCTTCTGGTTCACAAACAACAATCATTTCTTGTTTTTCAAATTGATGAATTCTATATACACCACGCTCTTCTAATCCATGAGCTCCTTTTTCTTTTCTAAAGCAAGGAGAATATGATGTCATTGTGTATGGCATATCCTCTTTTTTTAGGATTTGACCTTTAAATTTTCCAATCATAGAATGCTCACTTGTACCAATTAAGTATAAATCTTCACCTTCGATTTTATACATCATAGCATCCATTTCTTCAAAACTCATAACACCTGTTACTACATCTGATCTAATCATATAAGGTGGTATACAATAAGTAAATCCTTTATTAATCATAAAGTCTCTTGCATATGTTAAAACTGCTGAATGTAATCTTGCAACATCTCCCATTAGATAATAGAAACCTTGTCCTGCAACACGTCTTGCACTATCTAAATCTAATCCACCTAAACCTTCTAGAATTTCTCCGTGAAATGGAATTTCATAATCTGGAACAACTGGTTCGCCAAATCTTTCAATTTCCACATTTTCACTATCATCTTTTCCTATTGGAACAGATTCGTGCATAATATTTGGTATTTTCATCATTCTTGTTTTAATTTCTTCTGCATATTTAATTTCTAGTGCTTCATTTTCTTCTAATTTATTGTTAATTTCTTGAACTTCAGCTTTTATTTTTTCAGCGTCATCCTTTTTGCCATTTTTCATTAAGTTACCAATTTCTGCACTTAATGTTTTTCTTTTATTTCTTAATTCATCACCAGTAAGAGTTGCTTCTCTAGATTTTTTATCTAAATCTATAACTTCATCAACTAAAACTAGTTTTTCATCTTGAAATTTTTTCTTAATATTTTCCTTTACAATGTCAGGATTTTCTCTTAAAAATTTAATATCTATCATATTTATTCCCCCTAATTATTTTTTTGTATAATCTAAAGTTAAGTCTTGGGCTACTTCAAATCTATGTTTTTGACCAGTAATATTATCAGGTCTTTCTGGAATTTCTTCTAAAAACATTTTTTCTGGTCTAACCCAAATATAATTTCCATCTTCTCTTGGATATAAAGGCTTATATACTACCATTCTTTCTTTAGTTTCCGAATCATAAGCTACATTTTCTACAAAATAATAATTACCTTTAAAATGACGATAAACTTTTCCAATTTCAACATGTTCCATAAAAATACCTCCTTAAATACAAAAATCGTCCTTATATAAAAATATAAGGACGAATATAATCCGCGGTGCCACCTTAAGTTATTATAAAAAATAATACACTCAATTAGTAGGATAACCGCCTAACTTACGGTTTAGCTTTCACTAAAAACATCTAAGAGGAGATTCACATATAAATTTTATTTACTTACACCAACCGTAAACTCTCTTAAAAAATTAAATATGTTACTAGTCTCTTATCAAACGTTTAATATTAATATGGCAACATTCTAGCACAAAAATTTGAAATAATCAATGTTTTTTATAAAATCTATTTGTACGGCTTTTAAAATTATGTTAATTATGGTATAATATGGCGTATGAAAATTAGAAAGGAGACTTATGCAATGAGGGAGTCACAGTTAAGAAAGAACTTTGAAAAAATGTTCTTATTACGGGTATGCTTACCTGTAGTATTTCAGAAGTTTAAACAGGAAACAGTTGATGCAATAGAAGGAGGTTGGGCAACAGAAAAAGATTTTGTAATTATCAATAAAATGGTGCATAAAGCTGTAGATGAAGCAATAAAGGAAGTTTCTGTAGCTTTATCTACATGTTCTACATTTGCAGAAATGAAAGAAAATATAAAGAAATATAACTATTTCTTGTGGGCATATGTAGAATCAAAAAATGTGAAAAATGCAGAAGAGCTTTGTAATACTGTAAAAGATTATTACGTAAGCTTTGAGAAAGCAGCAAAATTAGGAGGAGAGTAATAAATGTTTTTTATCAAGCACAAAAAAACTAGAAAACAACAGGAAGAGGAGATTCGAGCATTTATGGATCTTTCCAACTGGACACGGGAAGATATTGAAGATGAATTAAATATCTTGATTCCAGAAATTAATTTATCTGTTTTTTCTGACGAAGAATTGGAAAATTTGCTAAGAGCAAATTATTCTTTTGAGGAATATACAGATAAAGAGTTAAGGTGTATATTAAAAAGGCACGAAAGATATATAAATTTATCTAGAGAGGATCTTGAAGAAAGCCTTGAAGAGGCTGATAATGAAAATTTTGATAAAACAATTGAGTTTGCAAAGTATGCCATAATTGCAATGGTTATAATTGTAATTATTATTTCATATTTTGGGATGCAAAAATACGATTCAAGACTTCAAACTCTTGAATATCAAAATAGAGAATTGTACCAAGAAAATGATAAGAATAAGGAAGATATAAGTACATTATCAAATATTATTGATGCTATTTTATGGTACATTATTTCTGATGATGTAGAATCTGAAAGCTCTGTAACACTATAAGTCAACACAACGCCTTCGGTAGTTTACCGAAGGTTTTCCTTTGTCGTAAAAAAGTATTTTATAATGTGAGGATTGGCAGTAGATTTGAAAAAATATGTAAATTGTTGTATAATCTAATTGTTATTCCTGAGGAATGAGTTATACCTTTTAATTTAGTTTGAAGAAGGTTGTAGCTCTACAGGAACATGGCAGAGTTGGTTCGAGAGAAAGGAACAAGATGAACTATTCCAAGAGGGAGAAGGTTCAGCACTGCTATGTGATCGATGCCAAGCTCGCTAAGCTTGCTGTTGGTCTGGCTTTCCTGCTGTTTTTGGTGATGTTTATCATCATCCAGACTCAGAAGGCGACCATCGATATTCAGAACGACAACTTCGAGTTGCTTCTGGAGACCAACGAGGCTCAGCAAGAGAACAACGAGCTTCAGGCGGAGATCATCGGCATCCTCGAGACTAGGCTTCAGGCCTTGGAGGAGGGGACCACTACCGAGTAGATTTAAAACGCTTGGTAGGAAGGACGCTTAGCTGTTAGCTAGGCGTCCTTTTTGTCTGCTTACAAGTGCCAAATGAAATTCAAGATTTTGAAGGTTGCTTAATTTTAGGATTTGTTTAATTATGTAAATTATGATATAATAAAAGAGTAAAATAAAAATGGGAAAAGAGTTGATTATTGCAATCAATAAAAGTAGTGTATCAACTCTAGAAAGGGGAAAACATGAAAGAAAAAATCAAGAAGAAAATCCGGAACTTTTTCTTAGAAAAGGAGGAAGATGACATCGAAAACCTCGATTCGTATTCCACAGAGAAACTTAAAGAAATTATTATCGAGCAGAGAAAAACACTGCATGTTAAACGTAAGTTTGACATAATAACAGCTGTCGTCTGCATTGTGATTGTAATTTCAGGTTTCAGCATAATTAGGACAGCATTTAATCTGAGCGAACAGCTCGATTTAGCGCTTGACTATATCGAGGAGCAACAAAAGGCAATCGATTTACGAGATCAGTATATCGACTACCTGAAAGAGGCTCTGGAATTGGATTTTTGGTTCGATGAAAGTGAGGATTCGGAAACTATTTAAAGAAACCCGCCGAAAACACCTAGTGAGAAACTAGGTGTTTTTCAAATATAAGAATACTAAGGTACTTATGTCATGTTTTGCTCTTATATAAAAATTAAAAAATATCGAAATTTTGTTTGACAAACAAAATTGCTTATGATAATATAATAAAAAAATTAGGAGAGTGAATGGATTGAAAAAAGATAGAAGCGATTTAAATAAAAGAGAAAAAGCTATATTAAGTTTTATAGAAAAACAAATAGAATTATATCAATATCCACCATCAGTTAGAGAAATAGGTAAAGCTGTTGGTTTAAGTTCTACTGCAACAGTACATGGTTATTTAGCAAAATTAGAAACAAAAGGTTATATAAGAAAAGAATCACAAAAAGGAAGAACATTAAGATTAGTTCAAGATGACGAAGTTATAAGAAAACCAAAAGATTTATATACTGGTAAAGAAATGGTTGATGTCCCAGTTGTAGGAAAAATTACTGCAGGTGCACCAATATTAGCTGTAGAAAATATAACAGATACATTTCCAATACCATTAGATTTTGTTGGTAATTCACAAAGTTTCATGCTTACTGTTAGAGGAGAAAGTATGATAGAAGCTGGAATATTAGATGGAGATTATATTCTAGTAAAACAACAAAGTACTGCAGAAAATGGTGAGATAGTTGTTGCATTAATAGAGGATGAAGCAACTGTAAAAACATTTTATAAAGAAAAAAATTATATAAGATTACAACCAGAAAACAGTACAATGGCACCAATCATTGTACCAGATTGTAAAATACTTGGAAAAGTTGCAGGTGTATTTAGAAAATTATAAGAATAAAAAAATAAAAAAAGTTCATAATAGTTTTAGGTGATTATTATGAAACATGTAAATGATGAAGAACAAGAAAAAGATGGAGTAGGAGAAGATACTAGTAGATATGGAGAGTTTATTCCTACTAGATTTGCGTGGATAAGTTTAAAAGATCAAAAAGAAAATGCTAAAAGATTACAAAATATAACTAAAAAAGATAAAAAACAAAAAAATGTGGATTTATAAAAATCCACATTTTTCTCTTGAATGACAATATAAATAATGGTACAATATACATGTTGAAAAATGGGGAGGAAAGATTCATGGATAAAAAAAGTAAAGAAATTTATTCAGAACTTGATGCTTATTTAAACTGTATAGATAAATCGAAAAGAGATAAAATACCCGCAGATTTGCTTGAATTAATAAAAAGCAAAAAAGATGACAATTATAATCCACAATATCCAAAAGGAGCATCTTTAGAAAAAATAAAAATAAAAAAAGAAACTGTTGATATGATAAATTTATTAAATTTCAACTATTGGTGTAATAGTGAAAAGGACAGGAAAGATTTATTAGATAAAATAGCCAATAGAAAAAAAGAAAAAGAATTAAAATATTCAGCATTTGATAAAATAAAAAATATTTTTAAGAAAAAGAACTAATAATCAGATAAAATTATTAGTTCTTTTTAAATTGACTTGTATAAAGCTCATAATATTTTTCTTTTTTGTTTAATAGTTCTTTATGGGTACCTAATTCTAAAATTTTGCCATTTTCAACATATGCAATAAAATCACAATTAACAATAGTAGATAATCTGTGTGCAATAATAATTGAAGTAGAGTTTTTTATTAAATTACCTAATGCCTTTTGGACTTTAGATTCTGTTAATAAATCTATATTACTTGTAGCTTCATCCAAAATTAAAATTGGAGGTTTAATAAGAAGTATTCTAGCAATATTAATTAATTGTATTTCACCTTCTGAAAGCATATTTGAATTATTTATAATAGTATCATAACCATTTGGTAATCTTTTAATAAAAGTATCTACATAAGCTAATTCAGCAGCATGAATTACTTCTTCTTTAGTTGCATTTGGTTTAGCATAGGCAATATTTTCATATATACTTCCATTAAATAGTTTAGAGTCTTGTAGGACTATACCTATATTTTCCCTTAAAATATTAATATCAATGTTTTTTATATTAATTCCATCTATTAAGATTTCACCATTTTGAATTTCATAAAATCTAGAAAGTAAATTAATTATAGTAGTTTTACCAGAACCAGTTTTACCAACTATTGCAACACTTTTATTTTTAGGTATATATAAATTAAAATTTTCTATAAGCTTTTTATCTTTTTCATATGAAAAAGATACATTTTTAAATTCAATAATACCGTTTAAATTGGTAATAGGTAATAATTTGTTTTTATTAAATTCAAAAGATTCCTCATTTTTAATAAATCTCAAAAATCTTTTAGCAGATGAAAAAGCTGTTTGAATTTCAGAAAAAATAGAGCTTATTTCATTAAAAGGTTTTGTAAAGATATTAGTATATAATAGAAAACTAGAAATATTTCCAATAGTTAATAAACCTATTTTTGCAAAAATAATACCAACTATTCCTATTAATACATATGAGGTATTTGATATAAGACGTGTGCTTGGATTTGTAAGTGATGAATAAAATTGGGCCTTATATCCATAATTATATAATGTATTATTTTTAGTTTTAAATTTTTCCTTTATTGTATCTTCGTAATTATAATTATCAAGAGTTGGCTTACTTGAAATTATTTCTTCTACATATGAGTTTAAATCAGCTAACATATTTGCTCTTCTATCAAATAATTCTGAAGTATTTTTTATTATGAATTTAGATATTAAAAACATAAAAATAGATACAATAACAAGGATTAATGTAATCCAAATATTTAAATGTAGCATTATTAAAAGGGCGAGAATAATAGTAGTAATACCAGTGATAATTTTAGAAATATTTTGAATTATACCATTGGAAATATTTTCTATATCAATAGAAAATAAATTAATAATGTTACCACTTTGTTCTTTTTCAATAGTACTTAAAGGAAGTATATCTAATTTTTTATATAGTTTTTCTCTTAATGTTTTAGATAAATTACTTGAATATATAGCTAATATTAAATTTAGAAAAATATTTACCAAAAATAATGAAAGAAAAATTATAAATAGTAAAAAGATAGTGTTAATAATACTTTTATGACCAATGTTATCCACAATAGTTCCTACAATTATTGGATAAATAATTGTAAGAACAGAAGATAATATTGATAATATAGATATTATAAAAATATAAAATTTTGAATACTTAAAATTTAATAATTTATTCATTTATTTCTCCTTGTAAAGAATATATTTCATTATATAAATTGCATCTAGATAATAGTTCAGTATGAGTTCCAATATCTACAATTTTCCCGTTATCAAGAACCACTATTTTATCACAATTTGCAATTGTAGATATTTTCTGAGAAGCAATGAGTCCAGTAATATTATTTTCTTTTAAATAGCTAAAAATGTTTTTTATTACCTTACTTTCAGTAACTAAGTCTAAAGAACTTGTAATATTATCAAACAATATAATTGAAGGATGGCCTATAAAAGCCCTTGCAATATTAAGTCTTTGTTTTTGCCCCCCTGATAAATTAGAAGCGTTATTTTTTAATACATAGTTAAGTTTTTCGGTATTTTTAAAAACAAATTCGCTTGATTCAGAAAGTTCTAATGCTTTTAAAACATCTTCACTATTATTAGTTCGATTTAAAGAAATATTTTCAAAAATTGTATCTGTAATAAATTGTGGATGTTCGTTAATTAGATATATATTATCTTTTAAGAATTTATTTTTATATTCATTAATATTTTTTCCAAAAATATCGATTTCTCCTGATATTGTATCTAAAGTATGATTTAATAAGTTGAAAATTGTAGTTTTACCAGAAGCTGTTAAACCAATAAAACCAACAATGTCGCCTTTATTAATTTCTAAAGAAATATTTTCTAAAAATTTGTTATTAGTATATGAGAAATATACATTATTCATTTTTATTGCTATTTGGTTATTACTAAAATTGTCTATAGTTCCATTATTTGTTTCAGGTTTTAAATTAAATATCTCCATGATTCTTTTGCTGGAAGAAAAGCATTTTGTATAAATAGTGACCAAATTAGAAAGTACTACAACAGCAAGTAACATTTCTGATATATAATTTATGATTGCAATAATTTCACCTTTACTTATTAATTCAGAATAAAATAAAGAATCACTAATATTTAAAACAAATAATATTGTTATATTTAATAAAAATATAGAAAATGGATTTAATAAATTAGAACAAATATTAGCTAATTTATTAAATTTGTTATTTGAAATATTTATTTTTTCAAATTTTTTATATTCCTTATTTTGTGTTACAAAACTTCTAATTAATTTTATATTTGTTAAATTTTCTTTTATTTTTAAAGCTATTTTATCTAGATAATAATTTGCTTTAGAATATAGTCGACTTGCAACCTTTACAATAATGAAAATAATTAAAAATAAAAGAATACTTGAAGCGAGAACTATAGAAGCGATTTTATAGTTAATTAAAAATATCATTATAATTGATCCAATAAAAATAAATGGTATTCTAATTACAAGTCTAATAAACATTGCTACACCTGTTTCCAAATTGGTAACATCATTTATAAGTCTATTTACTATTGCAGAAGTTCCAAAATATTTTAATTTAGATGCAGGTAATGAATGTATATGGTTGAATAAAGATTTTCTTAAATCTTTACTATAACCTTGTGAAGTTTTAGCGGCAATATATTGTGCAATACTTGCAAAAGTAAAACCAATAATAACTAAAACTAAAAGAAAAAACAGATAATATATTAATTGTGTATTAGAAAATTCATTATAATTATCTATTAAATATGCCATAATGATTGGCAATGTAATTTCGATAATGGCTTCTAATAGTTTAAAAATTGGACCAAAAACTAAATTCTTTTTATATTTTTTTAAATAAGTAAGTAAATCTTTCATTTTTTCATCCTTTATAAGTTATATTTTTTCATATTGATATTATATCTTAAAGAAATAAAAAAATGTAGAAAAACAGGTAAATAAAATAAAATTTATTGAAGATAAAGTATAAAAATGTTATAATTTTAGGCAGGTGATTAATATGAATAAAAAGAAACTTTTTGCATGTGTTATTTTAATTTTATTGGTTATTCAAAGCATATTGCCATTAATCGCGAATGCAGCAGAATCTCCAATAGATTTGAAATTAACAAGAGATCAAAATATAATAAATGTAGTGGCAACATCAGATAGTAATATTACTAAAGTTGCATATGTACATAATGATGTAGATCCTAATTATTTTCAGGAAGAACATGAGGATATAATTGATCTTAATATAACTCCTAGTACAAGAGTTACAGCCACAATACAAATGGATGGATATGGAACATATAGTGTTTATGCAGAAGATGCGAATGGAAATGGTTTTTTAAGTAAGCTAACAGTAAATGATCCAGCGGGAAGACCTGTTATAACTGTAGAACAAGATCAAACAAATCCATTAAAATTAAATATATTAGTTACAGCATCAGATTCTCCAATAGTAGAACTAAAAATAGCAAAAAAATCTTCTATGGATGAACAACTAGATTTTACTC
Source organism: uncultured Clostridia bacterium (assembly GCA_944392175.1). Lineage (GTDB taxonomy): Bacteria > Bacillota > Clostridia > TANB77 > CAG-508 > Merdicola. The sequence goes on along the minus strand of CALXVT010000024.1, from coordinate 13,932 downwards.
AAGAAAATGTAGGAGAGAGAATAGAAATAGTAAGTAGTCAAAGAATAGAGACTACATATACTTTATCAGAAGAAGGAATTTATGCAATATATGCAATAACAGAGAGTGGTTCATCTACAACATTAACTACAGCTATTGCAGCATCATCTCCTTTAACTTTAGAAATAGAGCAAATTGATGAGTTAAAGGTTAATATAAAAGCTACAAGTAGAATGAGTAATATTAAAGTTATAAAATATGCTAGAGCTGATGAAGTAACAAATTTAGACGATTTTGCTTCTAAAGGAACAGAGATTCCATTTCAAGGTACAACAGAAGTTGATATGGATTATACAATGCCAGCAGAAGGAACTTATTGGTTTTATATAGAAGATGAAATTGGATATAGAAGGATGACTCAGCTAACAGTAATACCAAGTGAAGAAAATTTGATGTGGATTGATATTTCTCAAGATGATAATAATACAAAATTATTACATATAACAGCTGGAAGTCAGATGTCTAATATAGTAGAAATGAAATATATTATTGGAACAGGAGTAGTACTAGATGATGTAAAAAATAATGGTGAAGTATTAAATATAACTCCAGGAAAAGAAGTTACAGCAGATTTAACTGTAGATCATAATTGTACTGTAAATATATATATAATGGACGAAAATGGATTTGGATATTTCTATTCTAAGCAAATTATAGGAATAGATGATTTATCAGATAAAATACCACCAGAAATAAGCCTTTCACAAGACGAATCAAATCCAAGAAAAGTTAATGTAACTGTTGATGATGAATCATATATTAGAATGATTAAATATGCAGAAGGCAGTCAAGATGTTTCATATTTTGCAAATAATGGAATACAAATTGGACAAGGTAGTTTAGGAACATCTATAGATACATCATTTGAGGTAGATAAAACCGGAATATATACAGTTTATGCAGTAGATAATGAAGGAAATGAAGCAGTAAAAGAAATAAATATTATTTCTTTAGAAGAGGTAGAGGATGATACAACTCCACCAGTAATAGAAACAACAATTAATGCTCCAATAGGAAATAGAGTAAAAATAGATGTGCTTATTAGGGATGAATCGTCACTAGAAATTGTAAAAATTGCAACAGGAAGCCAAGTAGCAAGTTATTTCGAAGATAATGGACAGGTTTTAGATTTAGATGAACTTTCAGGTGTTTCAACAGGAAGTTTTGAAGTTTCTGAAAATGGTCAATATACAATATTTGCTCAAGATATTTATGGAAATACAACAGTAAAAGTTATTACAGTTGATTCAATAGAAGAACCAGAGGTTGATGAAACAGCCCCAGGAATTGGCTTCCAAAAAGAACTTGATGGAGATAGAGTAAAAATTAATTTATCTATTTCAGACAGTGATTCTGGTGTTTATGAAGTTAAAGTAGCAGAAGGAAATCAAACTGTAGAATATTTTAGAAATAATGGAGAAATTATTGAGATAGAAAAAGGACAAAATGTTAATACATATTTTTATGTTACAGAAAATGGAACATACACTGTATATGCAAAAGATAGTTATGGAAATGAAACAGTACAAGTGATAGAAGTAACAGAAATAGAGGAAGATACAAACACAAATACCAACACAAATACAAATACAAACACCAACACCAATACCAATACAAACACTAATACGAATACCAACACAAATACTAACACTAATACAAACACTAATACGAATCCAGACAATGATGTCGTAAATAATAATACTGTGGACAATAACGTTACAGATAATGATGTAGAAGATAACAATACTGTAGACAATAATACTACAGATAACAATGTAGAAGATAACAATAATGTAGACAATAATACTACAGATAATGATATAGTAGATAATAATTCTATAGATAACAATACAATAGATAATTCAATAGACAACAATGTTATAGATAATAGCTCATCAAATGGTAATAAAAATCCAGAAAATAACGATAATAGTGATAGTACTATAAGTGGAGGAAAATATCCATATACAGGTATTGGAAAGACAATTGTAATAAGTGCTATAGCATTATTACTAGGTGTATCAGGAATATCTTATATAAAATATAGAAAATTAAAATAATATTTATATAATAGGTAAGTTCAGAGGAATTTCCTATTATATAAAAAATAAGCTCTTACTTTTAGTATAGTAAGAGCTTATTTTAGTATTAAAGAATTTATTATAAAAAGAAATTATAAAAGTAGACTTTTTATATATAATAATATAAAATATGTAAAGATTAAAAAAATGAACTTTAAGGACCGTCCCTAAAGTTCAAAAGGAGGCAAAAGTATGAAGGCTCTAGTAACAGGAGCATCATCAGGAATAGGAAAAGATATAGCAATTGAGCTTAGCCAAAGAGGATATGAGATTATATTAGTTGCAAGAAATAAAGAAAAATTAGAAGAGGTAGTAAAAAGTCTAAAAACTAAAAGTAAAATTATTTTAAAAGATCTTTCAGTACCACAAAATTGTATAGATTTATATGATGAAACAAAAGATGAAAATATAGATATACTTGTAAATGATGCTGGATTTGGAACACATGGAAATTTTGTTGAAACAGATTTAGATAAGGAAATAAATATGATAAATACAAATATAACTGCATTACACATTTTGACAAAATTGTTTTTGCAAGATATGGTAAAAAAAGATTCTGGACATATCTTAAATGTAGCTTCAATGGCAGCTTTTGCACCAGGTCCATTAATGAGTGCATATTATGCTAGTAAAGCATATGTTTATAGACTTTCACAAGGAATAAAAATCGAATTAAAGAAGAAAAAATCAAAAGTTAAAATTTCTGTATTATGCCCAGGTCCTGTTAGAACAAATTTTAATAATGTAGCAGATGTTAAATTTTCTGCACCTTCACTTTCTAGTGAATATGTTGCAAAATATGCAGTTAAAAAAATGTTAAAAAATAAATTTACAATCGTTCCAGGAACACTAATGAAAATTTCAAGATTTTTTGAAAAAATATTACCACATAATTTTATAGGTGAAGTATCATATATAGTAAATTTTAAAAAAGATAGGAGATAATAATGAAATTAATGTTTGCATCAGATATTCATGGTGATGAATATTATTGTAAAAAACTAAAAAAATTATATAAAGAAGAAAATGCAGAGAAACTGATATTATTAGGAGATTTATTATATAATAAATCAAGAATGGTTATAGGAAGAAATGCTGAAAGACAAAGAGTGGCAGGAATTTTAAATGATTTAAGTGAAGATATAATATGTGTTAAAGGTAATTGCGATACAGATATGGATCAAGATTCATTATATTTTCCAATGCTAAAGGAATATCAAAAGTTAAATGTAGATGGATATCAATTTTTTATTACACATGGTCATATTTATAATAGATATCATTTACCACCATCAGATAGAAAAATAATATTAATACATGGACATACACATATTCCTTATATAGAAAATACAAATGAATATTTATATTTAAATCCAGGTTCTATTTCAGATCCAAGAGGAGGCAGCCCACATACCTATATGATATATGAAAACAAAGAATTTACTATTAAAGATATTGATGGAAATAAAATTAATAGGATTAGTTTAGATGAAAGTTATTAATTATAATGGTCATAATATAGAATATCATATAGAGTATAAAAGAATAAAAAATTTATATATCCAAATAAAAAATAATGAAGTAATTGTAAAAGCACCTAAATTTTTAAGAGAAAATTATATTGATGAATTTGTAAATAAAAAAGCTAGGTGGATATATACAAAACTAAATGAAGAAAGACAGGTTCAAGAAGAAAGAGAATATACAGAAGAAGATTATATAAGTTTAGAAAATAAATTAAATATAATATGTAAAGATTTAATTACAGAAACAAAATTAGTACCAAATAAAATTAGAATTAGAAATATAAAATATGCATGGGGAACTTGCTCAGCAAATAAAAATATAACAATTAATTTAAAATTAGTAGATAAAACAGATGAAGAAATTAAATATGTTGTATTACACGAATTATGTCATTTAAAATATATGAATCATTCTAATAGATTTTGGAATTTGGTAGAAAAATATATGCCAAATTACAAAGAAGTAAGGAAAAAATTGAAACACAATAGATAAACAAGGAGATGTAGAAATGATTAGTTCAAAAGACGGAATTATAGGATTTGCAATAGGTGATGCAATGGGAGTACCTGTTGAATTTACTTCAAGAGAAAAATTAATGAGAAATCCAGTTACAACTATGTTGGGAAATATGAGTCATAATGTACAAAAAGGCACATGGTCAGATGATACATCTTTAACATTAGCTACTATGGACTCAATAATTCAAAATAAAGGCAATATTGTTACAAATGATATGGCAGATAGATTTATAGAATGGATGGAAAAAGGAAAATATACTCCAAATGGAAAACTTGTAGATATAGATAGAACAACATTAAGAGCGCTAGGTAAATATAAAACAACTAGAAGAAGTGCAATAAATTGTGGAGGAACAGGAAATGTAGATAATACAAATGCTTCACTTATGAGAATGCTTCCAATTGTATATTATGCTTATTTAAATTGGTTGGAGCAAGATCAAATTTTAGAATTAGTTGCAAAAGTATCATCAATAACACATGCAAATGAGATTGTAATTATGGGATGCTATATGTATGTAAATTATGCTTTAGAATTATTAGAAACTAATAATAGGAAAAAAGCATATTCAAAAGTTCAAAATCTAAATTATTCAATGTTTTCTATGCAAACAATTAGGGAATATACAAGAATTTTGGACAGAGAAATATTTAATTATAGTATTGATGAAATAAAATCTTCTAGTAATATTGTAGACACTTTAGAAGCAGTTTTGTGGGTATTAATGAATACTGATAACTATAATCAAGCTATAATAGGAGCTATTAATTTAGGTAGTGATACAGATACAATTGCTGCATGTACTGGCGGATTAGCAGGAATAGTATATGGAATAAAAGATATTAATTCTGATTGGAAAATAGATTTAAGAAAATATACTAGAATAGAAGAATTATGTGAGGAATTTGATGAAACTTTATATACTATAAATGGTAAAACATCAAAAATGATAATAAATAAAAATAATATTCTAAGAAGAATAGAAATAGTAAGTAGTGATATTACTAAAATTCCTGCAGATGCTTTAATTTGTGCTAATACTTCTAATAAATTAGGAAGAGGGGGAGAAGGCCCAATTTTTTCTATGGCAGGAGTAGAGCTTGAAAATAAATGTAAAGAATTAGAAGAATGTCCAACAGGAGATGTAAAAATAACAAGAGCATATAATATAAATACAAAATATATTATTCATACAGTAGTACCTAAATGGTATGATGAAACAATTAATAATCAAGAAGAATTATTAAAAGAATGTTATAAAAATATTTTTAGAATTTCAGAGGATTTTGATATTTCTAGTTTAGCTATACCAACACTAGGAATAGGACCATGTAGCTGTCCAGTGGAAATAGCTATAAAAATAGAGATAGATGAAATAATTAATAATTTCTATAGAAATAATAATTTAGAAAAAATATACATAGTTGCAAATGATTTAAGAATTCAAAGAGCATATGTTGAATACTTAAATAAGATGTTAGATTAGAAAAAGCTTGGGATAGATGATTAACCTATTCCCAAGCTCTTTCTATTGTGACGGTATTGTTAGTTATTGAATTTCAGGATGTCTCCTTTGCAGATCTGCGAACATGTCATATTCGCGGTCTGCTTTTTTCATTATTGCGGAAGCGGTAAAATATCCGCCTAAAATTGCGACAATAACAATGAAGATTGCAACAAGAATTACAATAGTATTGTCTTTCTTTTTTCGGCGACTACTTCCTCCAAAAAGTGTTTCTGCAACTCTACTTATAGCACTTGGTGCATTTCTAGCAACATTTATTGTGTTGCAAATCTGAGAATTTGTGTTCCAGCCTGCTATTAGGATGGAATCCAATGTCCGTTCTTCCCAGGCAGTTTTTAATGAACGAATCCAAATATAAAAACCGGTGGGTACGATTGTAACAACTGTAAAAAGATATATTAAATCCGATGAAAGCTGTTCAATCTGAAGGATTATTTCTTGATCAATGTCTGCCATTTGAAGAAATACTGGACTTATAATGAGCAGAATATATCCATACACAATGGTAAATCCTGCGATTGCCATTATATAGCCAACTACTATATATCTCCGGAAACTACCGCCGATTTCTTTGGATTCTGTCCAATAATAACCGACATACTTGGCATTTGACCAAGAAATTACAAAATTTAGAACCAACATTGCAATTAATAATAATACTGCCATCACTTTCTCTCCTTTTCTTTTTTCTTTAGTGATTCAGCTTTTATTGTTGCTGAATATTTATGAGTGACCAATATTAATTATATCAAAATTTACATAAAAAAGAAAGCTCAAAATAGAGCTTTCTATGAAAATTTATTAATATTTAACAATATCATTATAAGTTTCTATAGCATAACTATCTGTCATACCAGAAATATATGTTATAATTGCCTTAGAATAATCAGATTTTTTATTCATATCATATAATATTTTATTTTTTAAATTTGTTCTATCAGTTTCAATATTCCAATAACAAGAAATCCATTTTATAAAGTTATCCATAACTTTAGGATAAAAAGATTTTGCTTCTTCTAATTTTTGAAGTGTATTCATTCCATCAAATGTATCATTTAAAGTGTTAAATATTTCGGTTAATATTAGCTCAAAATATCTTTCTGAAGGTTTCATACATTTATGAAGATAAATATATTTATAATTAAATTCTTTTAGTAATTTTACTTTTTCAAATGTTTTTTCAGAAAATCTTAATCCTTCTTCAGGTGAAGAATTTGCGCATAAATCATAAATTAAATCTCCAATAATATTTGTGTTATTAATATTTTCCAGTTTAGAAATGCCCAATAAATCATATAATTTATCTAAATTTTTATCTAAAATTCCCATAGAAATAGCATCTTCTATATCTCTACCGATATATGAAATTTTATCAGATACTTTAACTACACATCCTTCCCATGTATATGGTGCAAATTGATTTGGATATAAGTATTCATTTTCTAAATTGATATATTCTGTTCTTGGTTTAATTGAAGATTCATCAATTTCTCCACAATGCGAAATAATACCATCTCTTACTGCATATGTTAAATTTAAATTTTTTTCTTCATTATTAACATTTGTTAGTAGTTCAATATTATCAACAAAGTCAAGACCATTTCTTTCATGCCAAAAACGATCTAAACCTTCATTAATTGTAATTTTGTTTAATATTGTTTCACCTTTATGACCAAAAGGACTATGACCAATATCATGTGCTATAGATATTGCACGAGTAAGAGTAGTATTAAGACCAAGAGCCTTGGCTATGGTGTAACTTGTAGCATCAACATTATTTACATGTTCAATTCTAGTACATATATGATCATTTTTAGGTAAAAAGAAAACTTGAGTTTTATGTTTTAATCTTCTATAAGCATTGCTATAAAGGATTCTATCATAATCTCTTTCAAATTCAGAACGAACATCATTTGTTTTTTTATATAATTCTTCTTCTCTTGCTATCGTTTTTTCCCAGTTAGGATTTGAGGGAGTAGCAGAGACTTCTAAAAATTTTTCTTCCATTAAAAGACCTCCTTAGAAAATAGAGCACTACCGCCGATTTTGAACTTTAGGAAAGGTCCTTAAAGTTCATAAAGTATGTAAAACTCTAAATATAGATATGAAAATTTTAACATAATGAATATAAAAAAGCAAAGAAGTGTGCTTTAAATTTTGCACACTTCAAAAATAAGAACAAATGAGACAAGATTAAATTTTAATAGATTCGCATATAGAAATTTCATTAAATATCATCTTGAATCTGATTTTCTCCTTCTTTATCGGTAGGTGTAATAGAGGCAATCTCAAAATGATTAAATACATTATAAATAGTATCTTCTTCAAAAATATTTGAACCTTTGAACTTAATTTCATAATTTTTATTTTCTTCTAAAGAATAATCTTTAGGAATTTTTACCACTGTAGGTTCGTTTTTATTATATTGATCAACTACATAATAACTATAATTTCCTGTAGAATCAGATTCATTTAAATTAGATACAACAGTATAAGTTCTAGTAAATTCTATTTCTTTATATTGAAGTACTACTGTAGAAGGATGTTCTCCTTTGTAGTATGCATAATATCTAGATAAATTGCCACTTATAAATAGTATTAAAATAGCAAATAAAACAAATATTAATACAAAATTAAGAAAAATAGAAACAATACAACCTTTTTTCATAATAAACTTCTCCTTTTATTCAAAGATATTTTAAAAATTATCTTGAATTTGATTTTCTCCTTCTTTATCAGTAGGTATAATGGAAATTATTTCAAATTCATTAAATATATCATGAATACTATAATCTTTGAATTGATTAATACCTTTAAATTTAAATTCATAATTTTGGCTTTCATCTAAAGAATAGTTCTTAGAAATTTTTACAACTGTTGGGTCATCTACATTGAATTGATTAATAACATAATAATTATAAGACGAATCCGATTTATTTAAGCTTGAAACAATATAATAAGTTTTAGTAAATTCAACTTCTGGATATTGTAAGCTTGAAGATGCAGAAAATTTACTGCTAAAGTTATCAAAATAATCGGATAAAGTACCATTAAAGAATAGTATGGTAATAATTAGCAAAATGCAAATTAATATACAATTTAAAACAATAGAAACAACATATCCCTTTTTCATAACAAACATCTCCCTTTATGAATTATAAAAATTTTATCATAATTTTATAAAAAAGTATTGATTTTTAAAAAAATCGTGCTACAATATAATTGTAGGTCAAAGAAAGTCAAAGTCAAAAATAAATCAAAAATAAATAACAATGAACTAAAAAAAGTCAACCTAAAAACGAATTATTTTACATAAAATTTGAACTTTAAGGACCGTCCCTAGCTTCGGCATATAGCCCACCTACACGAAATCAAAGATTTCGGAGGTGGCTTAAAGTTCAAAAATCGATAAGGAAGTGAGTATATGAGGATTTCAGACGTTATAGAAGAATTTATAAAAGATATGTTAAAAACAGATGATGAACTAGAAATACAAAGAAATGAACTTGCAGAACATTTTAATTGTGTGCCTTCACAAATAAATTACGTAATAGCCACAAGATTTAAACCATCACAAGGTTATTATGTAGAAAGTAAAAGAGGTGGTGGTGGTCATATCACAATTAAAAAAATAAATGTTACACAAAGTAATTATTTAATGCATACAATAAATAGTATTGGTGACAAACTAACTGCAAAGGAAGTAGATATTTTTATTAGTAACTTTCTTTCAGATGATATTGTAACAGAAAAAGAAGCAAAACTTCTTAAAGTTGCTACAAGTGATAATGTACTTACTGTACCTATCGAAATAAAAGACAGTTTAAGAGCTAAAATATTTAAGAACATGCTTATAAATTTAATATAAATTAATTAGGAGGTAATTATTATGAAATGTCAAAATTGTGGAAAAAAAGAGGCAAATGTTAGATATACACAAATTATTAATGGAGTTAAAAAAGAGATGAACTTGTGCGAAGATTGTGCAAGAGAATTAGGAATTGGAAGAGACTTAAACTTTAATATGTCTATGAACTTACCTAGCTTCTTAGGCGGATTCTTTGATGATTATAATATGGATTCATTTATGCCAACTATAGGAAGTTTAAGACAAGAAAATTGCAAAACTTGTGGAACAACATATAACGAATTTGTAAATACTGGTTTATTTGGTTGTATGGATTGTTATGATATGTTTGCAGATAGATTAGATCCTATATTAAAAAATATTTATGGATCAAACAGACATGTTGGTAGAAAATCTAAAAAATTGGATAAATCAATTGTAAAAAATATGGAAGAAAAGAAGAAAGAATTAGAAGAGAAGAAAAATGAAGGAAAAGACAAAGTAGAAATTTTACAAGAAAAATTAAAACAAGCTATTAAAGAAGAAAGATACGAAGATGCAGCTAAATTAAGAGATGAAATAAAGAAACACACTAAATAGAAAGGAAGAATGAATATGTTAAATTGGTATTTACAAAGTGGAGATAATTCAGATGTTGTAGTAAGTTCAAGAATTAGACTTGCAAGAAATATTGCAGATTTTCCATTTGAAATTAAATGTGATAAAAACAAAAAAGCAGAAATAATTAAAATTATAGAAGATGCAATAATCGGTAACAAATACGGTTTAAAATTATTAAAATTAAAGGATATGGATGAAGTTACTATTAAAAGCTTATTAGAAAAAAGATTAATAAGTCCAGATTTTGTAAAAGAAAATGATGATCAAAAAGCAATTCTTATAAATGATGAAGAAAATATTTGTGTAATGATTCATGCAGAAGATCATTTAAGATTACAAGTATTTTCTTCTGGGCTAGAATTAGATAATTTACTAAATTTAATTGTTGAACTAGATGAGTTTTTACAAGAAAAATTAAATTTTGCATATAGTGAAAAATATGGATTTTTAACAGCATGCCCAATAGAAGCTGGAACTGCAATGAAAGCTTCTGTTATGGTTCATCTACCAGCACTTACAACTACAGGTAATATAGGAAAAGTATTAGAAATAGTAAATAATTTTGGAATGAATGTAAGTGGTGTACATGGAGAAGGAACAAAATCAGAAGGAGATTTATATCAAATTTCTAATAAACAAACATTAGGAATTTCTGAAAAAGAAATTATAAAAAAATTAAAACTTATAACAGATAAAATAATGGAACAAGAAAGAATGGCAAGAAAATATCTTGCTAAAAACAGAATAGATTTAGAAGACAGGTTATATAGAGCTTATGGTATTTTAGTAAATTGCAGAAGAATAAGTGAATCTGAATGTAAAGATTTACTATCTAAAGTAAAACTTGGAACAGACTTAGGTATTATTAGCGAACTTACAGATTTAAAAGTAAATAAATTATTATTATACACAAATTCTGCAAATATACAAAAATATTTAGGAAAGAAATTAGAAGGATTAGAATTAGATGCCAAAAGAGCAGAAGTTATAAAAACAATTGCAAAAGAATAACAAAATGTTAGGACACAGTAAATGGCATAATATTAATTAGTTAGGAGGGAGATTATTATGACATATAAATTTACAAATAGTGCACAAAATGTAATAGAAATTGCAAAGGAAATTGCAGTAGAGTTAGGACATAATTATATTGGAACTGAGCATATATTATATGGTTTAGCAGAAGAAGAAAATGGTGTAGCTAGTAAAGTATTGGAAAACCAAGGTGTTACACCAGATAATGTTTTAGAAGAAATAGAAAATTTAATTGGTAGAGATGATGAAAAAGAAATTACATCATTAAGCTTTACACCAAGAACTAAAAGAATTATAGAAAATGCTTTTGTAGAAGCTCGTAAATTAGATTCAGAATATATTGGAACAGAACATATATTAATAGGAATTATGAGAGAAGCAGATAGTATAGCAGTAAGAATAATGTTAGACTTAGGTGTAAATCCACAAAAATTATATAATGAAATTGTAAAAGTATTAGAAGAAGATGAGAACATAAATAATCAAGAAGGAAATTCTAATAAAAATAGTGGAAGCTTTAATTCTACGCCAACATTAAATCAATATGGTACAGATTTAACTAAAGAAGCAAGTATGGGAAAACTAGATCCAGTTATAGGAAGAAAAAATGAAATAGAAAGAGTTGTACAAATTCTTTCTAGAAGAACAAAAAATAATCCTTGCTTAATTGGTGAACCAGGTGTTGGTAAAACAGCTGTAGTAGAAGGATTAGCAGAGAAAATAGTACAAGGAGATGTACCAGAATTATTAAAAAATAAAAGAGTTGTTACAGTAGATTTATCTAGTATGGTAGCAGGTGCAAAATATAGAGGTGATTTTGAAGAAAGAATTAAGAAAGCTTTAAATGAAGTAAAAAAAGCAGGAGATGTAATTCTATTTATAGATGAAATTCACACAATAGTAGGTGCAGGTTCTGCAGAAGGTGCAATCGATGCTGCAAATATTTTAAAACCATTACTTGCAAGAGGTGAAATTCAATTAATAGGTGCTACAACTTTAAATGAATATAGAAAATACATAGAAAAAGATAGTGCATTGGAAAGAAGATTTAGTCCTGTAACTGTAAATGAACCAACACATGAAGAAACTGTACAAATATTAAAAGGAATAAGAGACAAATATGAAGCACATCACAATATTAAAATTACAGATGAAGCAATAAATTCTGCAGTAGAATTATCATCAAGATATATTAATGATAGATTTTTGCCAGATAAAGCAATAGATTTAATAGATGAAGCTTCATCAAAAATTAGATTAACTTCTTTAGAAGAACCAGATAGTATTAAGGAATTAGAAAATAAAATACAAAATATGAATCAAGAAAAAGAAGATGCAGTAAAAATACAAAAATTTGAAAAAGCTGCAAAATTAAGAGATGAAGTAAATTCATTAAAAGAAGAATTAGAAAAAGAAAAGAATAAATGGAATAGTAAAAAGACAAAAACTATACCAAAATTAACAGAAGAAGATATTGCAAAAGTAATTGCAAGTTGGACAGGTATACCTGCTGCAAAAATTACTCAAGATGAAAACAAAAAATTAAAGAACTTAGATAAAGAATTGCATAAAAGAGTAATTGGTCAAAATGAAGCAGTAGATGCAGTTGCAAAAGCAATAAGAAGAAGTAGAGTAGGTCTTAAAAATCCAAATAGACCAATAGGATCTTTCCTTTTCTTAGGTCCAACTGGTGTTGGTAAAACAGAACTTTCTAAAGCTTTAGCAGAAAGTTTATTTGGAACAGAAGATTCTATTATAAGAATTGATATGTCTGAATTTATGGAGCCACATTCTGTAGCTAAATTAATTGGTGCACCTCCAGGATATGTTGGATTTGATGATGGAGGACAATTAACAGAAAAAATAAGAAGAAAACCATATTCTGTAATATTATTTGATGAGATAGAAAAAGCCCATCCAGATGTTATGAATATGTTATTACAAATACTAGAAGATGGTAGATTAACAGATAGTCAAGGAAGAACAGTTAATTTTAAAAATACTGTAATAATTATGACATCAAATATAGGTGCAAGATTAATTACAGAAAAGAAATCTTTAGGATTTGCAAATTCTTCAGATGAAGATGAAACAAAAGAATATGAAGATATCAAGAAAAACGTAATGGCAGAATTAAAGAAAGAATTAAGACCAGAGTTTATAAATCGTATAGATGATATTATAGTATTCCATAAATTAAATGATGACGAAATAAGAAGTATAATAGATTTATTATTAAAGAATGTGGAACAAAGATTAGTAGAACAAGGATTAAATATTAAAATAGATAAATCTGTAAAAGAATTAATTGCTAAAAAAGGTGTAGATAAAGAATTTGGTGCAAGACCACTTCGTAGAGCTATACAAAATATTGTTGAAGACAAATTAGCAGAAGAAATATTAGACGGAAATATTAAAACTGGTGTAGAAGCTAAATTAGTTGCTAAAGATGATAAAGTTGAGTTAAAAGTAAAAGCTGTTAAATAATAAAATAGGGATTTGGGCGGTCTATAGGGATTTAGGTGCCTATAGGGATTTGGGGATGGTCCTAAAATTCCTATTTTAAATATTAGGGCACTCTTTAAATTTAATCAACCTAATAATGAAAATATGCACACTGTCAATAATTTTTGAATATTTCACTAAAAAATAACTTTATTTTATTAGCGAATATTTCACCATATGTACAATCTTGAGTTCCGCTCGCCGCGGAGGCAGGCTCAAGATTTATTTTT
>CALXVT010000023.1 GCA_944392175.1 uncultured Clostridia bacterium | reverse complement strand
AAAAGAATGGTAGATTTATAAGTAATTTATTTACAAATAAAATTTAGATATGGTATAATTAATTAGAGCAAAATATGAGAAGGTGTGTTTATGGCAGTATTACTTTTTATAATATATATGCTAGTTCTTGTTATATTTGCACTTGTTGTTTTTGCAGTAATGCAAATTAGAATGGCAGGGTTGACAGTAAAAGATTTTTGGACTTTTATAGAGGCAAATCAAGAACTGGATAAATTAGATAAAATTGCAAAAAAATACGAAAAAATGAATACTCAACAACAAATAGTATTCTTAAAAGAAGCAGAAAAAATATTTAATGCTTTTGATAAAGTTCCTGCATCAATATGGGAAGAGGAAACTAACAAATATCAAAATGTTTTAGAAGCATATAAAGATATAAAAGTTATGAGATGGATTGAAAATGATAAAAGCAATATAAAAAAGGAAGAGGCAACCAATATTACAAAATAAAATAAAAAAAATAAAAAATGGTATTGACAAAACACATTAATAAGTTATATAATAAGCATTGTCAGTTGCAAGACATATATGCAGATGTGGCGGAACTGGCAGACGCACAGGACTTAAAATCCTGCGAGGGTTAAACCTCGTGCCGGTTCGATTCCGGCCATCTGCACCATAGATTTATCAAAACTTTCTAAGTTTAGATAAATCTATTTTTTTAGTTTTATGTAGTTGTACATAAAAAACAATTACATACCAGATACATATTATTAACTCAGTGAAGACCGAATATCATCGGGCTGAGAATTATCCAATAAGTAATTGCTTAGACGGATACGTTTAGGATGTTGCTTTCATTATATAGTGATATATAATGAGGAGATGTAAAAATCAATAATAGATAATGTGCAAATATTATTGCTTAATAAGGTACTAGAATTGTCGTAGCTGTAATAGACGCCTAAGTTAGGAATAAGCCTATATCTCATATGTAGCAAGTATGAAGCTATGTAGGTAATGCTAAATAAAGCTATTTCTTGTGATGTTTTCGTAAGAAAACTATAAGGCATAACTAGGTTAAAGTAGCTCAATGCAAGAGAATTTAGAATATTATAATATAAAAATAATCTGAAGATGGGTGAAATTTACAAGTAAACAATCTTGTATGTGCTCGAAAGGGGCAAGAAGTATAAAGGTCGCTACTTTATGCTCAGACTTGTTCTCACAGTGACCGAATAATTAAGAAAATAATATTTTGTAAGAGGAAACTCTAATAATATGTTCTAAATTATTATTTTTACGTAATATAATTTCAAAAAGTTGTATTACACAAGAATAAGAAGAGGAATAAATATGACAAGTTTTGTACTAAAAATAATAGCAATAATTACAATGTTTATAGATCATTTAGGATATGCAGTATTTAATAGATTATCACCACTAAATTATATAGGAAGAATAGCTTTCCCAATTTTTGCATTTCAAATTTCAGAGGGATATGTTCATACAAAAGATGTAAGAAAATATTTAGCACGATTATTTATTTTTGCATTAATTTCACAAATTCCTTTTTATTTATTTTTGAACAAATTTTTAAATAATTCTGGATTAAATATATTTTTTACATTATTGTTAGGACTAATATCTATTATAGTTTTTGATTTTATTAAGAATAAAATTAGTGATAAAATAGGAAAAATTGTAGCAGTAATTCCTGTTATATGTATTTGTATATTAGGAGAGATAATAAATGTTGATTATGGATGGTGGGGAATATTAGTTATTTTTACATTTTATTTTTTTAAAGATAAAAAGTTAAAAATGATTATTTCTTTTGTTATTTTATGCGTGATTAGATATGAAATTCAAATTTTATTATATGGATTTTCAATCTCATATGTACATCGCATGTTGTATACAATGTTTCCTATAATTTTAATTTCACTATATAAAGGAAAACAAGGTAAAAAAATGAAATATTTTTGTTATTTATTTTATCCAATACATTTACTATTATTATATATTTTATTTTAATAAAAAAATTATGGACATGGAATTATAATTTCATGTCCATAATTTTTCTTTAATCTTTTTTGAATACAAAACTATAAATTTTGCATCTTCTTTCATATGAAAGTTTGTAAAGCTTAGAATATCCCGTGAGTTCTATAAGTCTGTCAATGTACTGTAATGATGAAAACATATCCGGTAAATTATCTTGATTATCGTGGTCCATTTTTATTTGCCGTAAGATTCTTATTGCTTCATCATCAGTAAAATCATTTATCACACACTTACAAATTTGTTTTGGAAGATGTGTTGTTGAAATAAGTAAACTCATTTTTCGATTATATTCTTTGCGTTCTTTTTCTATTGAAGTCAAAGAATATTTCTTAGCTTTTTTATTATGTGGGGATTCGATTTGAAATTGCCACTTATCATCAATAAGAAAAATGAAAAGATGATTCCCATGATAAATAAGTGAAACTTTTTCGTATGTAGGGCCAAGCTTGCTTAACAAAAATTTAGTGGCGTCTACATCATAAACAAAATGTTTTTGAATTTCTTCTTCTTTTTTCTTTTGGATAGCTTCCTTTACGACATTTGAATTTGTAGTGTTTAATTGCTTGCGAAGCTCGTGAAATTCAAGTAATTTTGCTGATGGTTCTGCTTCAGATTTAATAGATATTTTTTTGATTTCGGAAACGATGTAGATATCCTGCGGATTAAGAATATTTACAAGATAGTAATACAAGGTTCCATCATCATCTATAATATAAATATCACCAGAAATAGAACCTACATATTCTGACCGTCCTTTTCCTAAATATACTTTCATATTAAACTCCTTTCTAATTAAAAATTGTTACTATTTAGAAAATCAACAAGTTACTCTTAAAGTATTATATCTTGTAATTTGAATAAAGTAAAGAAACTACCTGCTATGAAAATGAATTCATTTTATATAGCAGGTAGTGTAGTAGATTAAATGTAGAAATTGTTAAACGGATTGGTAATATTTGTACCTAATCCGCATCGATCCAATGTATTTCCATTTGATGAGTAGTAATTGTTCAGAATAACCAGTTCCGGGTCATACTGAACACTAATTATACTCTCACGGATTTTTTTTGCTTCTATTTCTGCAGGTGTAAGTTTTTTATTACCTACAGAATAGCGATCCTTTTCATGTTGCTCATGGTTAGCAAGGAAAGTAGCGTGGTAATCTGAAGCGAAGGTCCGCACTTGCATTTCGATTGACCGTCCATCACTTTCCAATACGGCATGTAATGCCTGGTATCCATTCGATTTTGGATCTATAAAGTAATCCTTAACAAATGGAATGTATGCTCCTTTTAATAAGCTTTTTTTAGGCACGAATACATTTGGATAAAAATCTGGATTAAATCCAGTGTCATTTTTTGGCGATGGATTGCCAAAGGAAAAATGTTTTTCAGCAAAGAAATCTTCAAATGCCGTATTCACAGAATTATACATTAATTTGATAGATTCTTCTGTGTCCGGATAAGAAGTTCCTATAACAACACGAAATCCAAACTCATCATTGATAAGGAACGGATCAAGTCCATCATATATAAAACTTCGGACTTTTCTAATAAATCTTTTTACATCTTTTACTCTTCCATATACTTCAAAAGGAATACCTAAAGAATGTAAGAAGAACTTGAATTCATCAATCAAGGTCTCTAGATACCTTAAAGAAGAGTGATTATAAAATTTTTGTGTATAAATTTTAATTTTCTCCTTATAGGGCTCTAGATAAATTTTCCTTTCTGGATGAATTTTAATAGTGGCATCGATTTCCTCGATATACTGATTTAGTACTTCTGTTATTGTCCGTAATTTTGGATCATATAAAAGAGGTGCTAAGTCAGGAAATTTAATCTGTTGTTCATTGTTGGACATAATTTGTCCTCCTTTCTTCTGACTTCCGATTATGGTCTAAATATTATATCATAATTTTATTCTGTTATAAAGGGATTTAGAACAAAAAGTGTGGACTATTATGTAAATCTGTGATAAAATACTAGCGATAACTTGTAAACCATACTATAGAGAGGTAAAGTAAAGTATGAAAGAAATAATCATTGAGAAGGAAAATCCACAACGGGGAAACTTGTGGATAGATAACAAAGTTTTCTCAGTTAATGTTACTGGGGAAGAAGAAGTCACAGTAAAATCTAATCTTGGAGACAATATTTTGGAAATGTCAAAATTAGTATCCAGATTGTTTAGTCCAGAAACCAATTTTATTATTAAAATGAAAGAAGTTTTTGGTGTAACAATTAATATGATTTATCTTGACTTCCAAAAAGTAACTGTTTGTGCATCTAAGGAAAATCATGAATGGCATGATATATATACAAAATATAATGTATATGTAGATGGACACAGATTTTCCAATTCTACAGCAGTAAGAATTGATGAAGACAGTAAAATGGAATTTTTCGAACCAGCTGGAAAAGAAAACTGGGAGAAAAAAAGCGAAAGTGAAAACCTTAAATTACCTATTTTTAATTTCGCTCGTAGATGGGCCAAAGTTATGCAACATTACATGGAAGAAGATAATAGATTTCGGAAAGTTGCTGAATATTCACTTTTGCTCAGTAACTTGGAAAACTTCTCGGGTAAGGAAGTGTATGAGGCAGTTTGCCTCTTAGAATCTTGCTGGAAGTATGGCTTTAATCTTCGTAAATACTGGGAAAGCGGTTATGAAGATTATTAATAATTTAATTAACGAAAGGAGTATGCTAGTTGTAGCTATACTCCTTTTATGTATAAAAATATAGTCAAAAAATAGAATGAATTAAAAGGCAAGTGCTAAGATTGCTTAAATATAAGGAAAAAATGACATATACCCTCCTATTGACGAGATACCTACATAGGGTATATTATATAGCAAGAGGTGGTTTTATGAACAAAGAAAAAGAATGTTGTAGAAATAAAAAGACAGTAAGAAGTGAGACTGAAAAGAAAACAATAAATAATAGACTAAATAGAATTGAAGGACAAATAAGAGGGATAAAAAATATGGTGCTAGATGATAGGTATTGTAATGATATATTAATTCAATTATCAGCAATAGAAAGTTCTATTAAAAGTTTATCAATGCACATACTAGAAAATCACCTATATTCATGTATTACGGATGGGATAGAAAAAAATGATCCTGAAGTAATAGATGAACTAATGAGTTTATTTAAAAGATTTAATAAATAGCACTATTATAAAGTGTAAATAATTAGTATAAGGAGGAACAAATATGAATGAAATTAATTTAAATGTAGAAGGTATGATGTGTGGAGGATGCGAAAAAAGAATAGAAAATGCATTAGGTGATATAAAAGGAGTAAAAAAAGTAAAAGCAAATCATGAAGATGGAACAGTAAAGATTGAAACTAAAAAAGAATTAGATATGGAAGAAGTTAAAGAAAAAATAGAAAATTTGGGATTTAAAGTAAAATAATAAGGAACAGGAGATGGTCATTTCTTATTTTTATAAAAGAGGAAAAAACCATCTAAAAAATCCGGAGGAGATAAAATGAAAAAGATTGTTTTAAATATAGAAGGAATGACTTGTAGTGCTTGCTCAAATGGACTGGAAAAGTACTTAAATAAGCAAGATGGAATTGTAAGTGCTTCTGTAAATTTAGTTATGGCAACAGCTTTAATAGAATATGAAGATAATTTAAGTATAAAAGATTTAAATAGATTCGTTAAAGAAGCAGGTTTTAAAAGCTTAGGGGAGAAAAAAGAAGAAAAGAAAAGTAATGAACTTACAAAGCTAATATTTTTTTCTATATTAGGAATAATTTTAATGTATATATCAATGGGACAAATGATAAATCTGCCAACTCCTAATATATTAAATATGATGGAGAGCCCAAAAATATATGCAATAACATTAATGGTTTTATCACTATTATTTATATTTTATGGATTTGATATTATAAAAAATGGAATAAAAAATATTATTCATAAAATGCCTAATATGGATTCTTTAGTTGGTGTTGGTGTAATAGTAAATTTTGTGTATAGCTTGTGGAATACAATTCAAGTATTTATGGGAATTACATCACTGGTACACCATTTATATTTTGAATCATCAGCAATAATCATTCTTTTTGTAAAAATTGGTAGATACATAGATAAGAAAAATAAGGATAAAGCAGTAGATACAATTAAAAATCTAGTAACAATAACACCTAAAAATGGAACAATTTTAAAAGATGGAAAAGAACTACAAGTTACTATAAATGAAATACAAAAAGGAGATACAGTTATAAGTAAGCCGGGTGAAAAGATTGCAGTTGATGGAACAGTAATAAGCGGTAAAACACATACTGATGAATCATTTATAACAGGTGAAAGCAAGCCAGTTAGTAAAAAAATAGGAGATACAGTAATTGCAGGAAGTATTAATTATGATGGATATATAGAATATAGAGCAGAAAAAATAGGAAGAGATTCTAGTATTTCTAATATAGTAAAAATGGTAGTAGAAGCTACAAATACAAAAGCTCCAATAGCTAGAATTGCAGATAAAATAAGTGGATATTTTGTTCCAGCAATATTTATAATTGCATTAATATCATTTATTTTGAATTTTATTATTACGAAAGATATTAATGGATCAATCCTAGCACTAGTAAGTGTTTTAGTTGTTGCATGTCCATGTGCACTAGGATTAGCAACACCTCTTGCAATGGTAGTTGCAATAGGAAATTGTAGTAGAAGAGGGATATTGGTAAAATCTAGTGAAACATTAGAGGCAATAAACAAAGTAGATACAATTGTATTTGATAAAACAGGAACATTAACAACAGGTAAAATGAGTATTGCAGATGGAGTATATAATGAAGTTACTTTAAAAATATTGAAAAGCTTAGAAAAAAATTCAAATCATCCATTGGCTAAAAGTATTTATAATAATGAAAAAGATATTTTCGAAGTTCAAGATTTTGAAGAAGTACCAGGACTTGGTGTTAAAGGAATTATAAATGGAAAGCAATATTATGCAGGCAATTGCAAATATGTAGAAAACATGAATGTAGAAAATAAACTAAAAGATAATGAAGCAGTATTTGCAAGTAAAGGTGAAAGCATAGTATATTTATTTGATGAAAAAGAGACTGTTTTAATTATTGGGTTAGCAGATACAATAAAGAAAGATATTACAACAACAATAAAAGATTTAGAAAAAATGAATAAGAAAATCGTAATGCTTACTGGAGATAATGAAAAGACAGCAAGAGCTATAGCTAAACAAATAGGAATAGAAAATATCATAAGTAATGTAAATCCAGAGCAAAAATTAGATAAAATAAAAGAATTAAATAAAAATAATAATGTAGCAATGGTTGGTGATGGAATTAATGATAGTCCAAGTTTAAAATCTGCAACAGTCGGAATAAGTGTGGAAAACGGAACAGATATTAGTGCAGATTCTGCGGACGTTATATTACTAAATGAAAATATGAATAATATAGTAAAAATATTTGATATTGGAAAACGTACAATAAGAATAATAAAACAAAACTTATTTTGGGCATTATTCTATAATGTTTGTATGATACCACTTGCAACAGGACTATTGCCAATTGCCTTAAATCCAATGATTGCAAGTCTAGCAATGACATTAAGTAGTTTAACAGTAGTATTAAATAGTTTAAGATTATTAAAAAAATAACTGTGGAAATAGCCACAGTTATTTTTTTGTTTAAAATTAAAAAGCTAATTGAATATGAAAATTCAATATGATAAAATTCAAGAAATGAAGGAGGTATATTGTAATGGTAGAATCTAGAGCATGGGACTGGAGCAAAAATAAAGTAGATATTTGGAAAGAACCAAGTATTGAATCATATTATTTGCTTAATAGATGGAACAAACAAATGAAAAAAGATTTTTTAGACTTAGGATGTGGGATAGGAAGACATACAATTTTATTTGCACAAAATGGATTTAATACATCTGCTTTTGATTTAAGCGAAGAAGCAATAAATACTACTAAAAAGTGGGCTGAAGAATTAAATTTAAAAGTGGATTATAAAATTGGAGACATGCTAAATTTACCTTATGAAAATAATTCCTTTGATTGTATATTATGTAGAAATGTTATTTCACATACTGATACACAAGGTGTAAAAAAAATAATAAAAGAAATAAATAGAGTGCTACGAGAAGATGGAGAATGCTATTTAACATTAGGTTCTAAAAGCTCACCTTCATTTAAAAACGAAAAATTTCCAGTGGTTGATGAAAATACAAAAATAAGAGTAGAAGAAGGACCAGAAAATGGAATACCTCATTTTTATGCAGATTATAATTTAATACAAGAGTTATTTAAAGATAATATAATAGAACTAGTAGAGCATATAGAAGATTTTTATGAGGAAAAAGGAAAAGTAAATAGTTCATATCATTATCATCTTCTGATTAAAAAATCAGAAATTAATCCAGAATTAAAAGAATATATAGAAAATAATGTTTTCCTAGAGTATAGTAAAAATGGGAAATCACATGATTTAACACATATAAAAGAAGTGATGAAAAATGCTTTAATATTAGGTAAAAAATATAATGTAAATTTAGATATGTTGTATACAGCAGTAGCTTATCATGATATAGGTGATCATATAGATAGAGAAAATCATGAGAAAGTATCAGCACAAATACTAGAAAAAGATGAAGCATTAAATAAACTTTTCTTTAAACCAGAAAAACAACTAATAAAAGAAGCTATAGAAGACCACAGAGCATCTAAAACAGGAGAACCAAGAAATATATATGGAAAGATATTAGCATCTGCAGATAAAACAGTAACGACTGAAATTTTTTTTAGAAGAACATATGACTATAGTGTAGAGCATTATGGAAAAATAGGGGAAGAGGAGCATATACAAAGAGCGTGGGAACATGCTGTATCAAAATTTGGAAAAGAAGGATATGCAGCTAAAAAAGATTATATAGAAAATGAATATAGGAAGAAGGCTTTAAAAGAATTACAAGATTTGATAGATGATAAAGAAAAGTTTTACAAAGTAGCAGATGAAATGTATAAAAAATATATAGGATAAGTAACTAAAACAAACACTAGAATTATGTAGACTAAAGAGTAAAAATATGTTATAATATAGCAGATGTCGTTGTAATACAAAATAAGGAGGTAGCAGTATGAACAAAGTAGTTAACATTAAAGAAGATATCTGTGGAAGAAGGTCTGTTGTACGGTTAGAAGACTATGCAATGGATTTGTATGTTGTGTTTGCCGATGGTGAACTCAATATTTTACCACCATTGGATATGCACTTTGTGGAGTTTGCAAAGATGATACAGCAGTTTTTTGAAAAAGACAGCGAATTTATTCCTGACATGGAAAAGTTTTTTGGAGAGAAAATCAATTCAATTTCATTTGAATTCAATGGAATTGGACTGAATATAACTCCGGAAAATTCGTTTTGGTATGACATTGTAGAACAGTTTCTGTATACAAAAGAAACGGCATGGTATGGAAACGGATTTGTTGTGACTCTTGATAAAAACTCTGCATTGCAGTTTAAAAACGAAACTGCAAGAGCTAACTGGATAAAAGCTGCAGAGAAACAGTCCTTTGATATAATTGACTTAGCTCGTAGATGGGCAAAAATAATGCAGTTCCATCTTAGGGAAGGAGAAAAGTTGGAAGATATCGTAGATATGGCGTATCAGCAGGCAAATCTCACGGGAGACAGTAGCACAGGGACAATAGAAGGTCTTGCTACCAACATGTTAGTTCAATGCTGGAAATATGGCGATGAACTTAAGAAAATTTGCATTGCAAAGAGAAGGAGAGCATCTTAACAGATGCTCTCCTTTATAAATTTATATAAGAGAAATATTGACAAAACATTAAAAATTATTGTATAATAATCTTCGACTTATTTTTTGTCGGAAAAAGTCAAAAAATAAGTTAATAAGAAAATAACATATATTATAGGTATAAAATTGGAAACGCACATTATTTAATATAATGATTAACGAACAACACATAGAAATATGTGTTGTTTTTTTGTGCCTAAAAATAAATAATGAAAGGAGAATGTTTTATGCCAAAGAACAAATTTCAAGATTTTATATTTACATTAATAATGGTAATAGTAATGGTTTATGTAATGGTTTGCTATAATATTTCAACAAATATGGGAGGACTATCAAATCAAGTATTTTTAATGGCACTTCAAGAATTACCAATAATGGGAGTAATAGCTTTTATATTAGAATTTTTCTTAATAGGTAAATTAGCTCAAAAAATAGCATTAAAATTATTAGATCCAAAAAAGACTCCACCAATTTTAGTAACAATGGGAATATCAACAGTAATAGTATGTTTTATGTGTCCAATAATGAGTTTCTTTGGAAGCATATTATTTAATTATGAAGGAATAGAAAATATAATATCTAATTGGTTACAAATAGCTGTTTTAAATTTCCCAATGGCTTTATGTTGGCAATTATTTTATGCAGGACCATTTGTAAGATTTATATTTGGAAAAATATTTAAAGAAAAAAATAATTAAACTATTTAAAGACTTCGAAAGAAGTCTTTTTTTCTATATATTTTTGTGATATTATAATTCAAAAGAAATGGAGGACAAAATGTCACTAGAAAAAGCAAAAGAATACTTAAAAAAATATGATTTAGAAAAAAATATTAAGGAATTTAATACATCATCTGCGACAGTTGAAGAGGCTGCTAAAGCTTTAAATTGTGCAGAAAAAGAAATAGCAAAAACATTATCTTTTTTAGTAAATGCTGAACCTATTTTAATTGTAGTTGCTGGTGATAAAAAAATAGATAATCAAAAATACAAGGCAGAATTTAATACTAAAGCAAAAATGATACCATTTAATGAGGTGGAAGAATATACAGGTCATAAACCAGGAGGAGTTTGTCCTTTTGGAGTAAAAGAAAATATAAAAGTTTATTTAGATATATCACTAAAAAGATTTGATATTATATATCCTGCTTGTGGAAGTAGTAATAGTGCAGTAAAACTAACAATTGCTGAACTAGAAAAAGCTTCTAATTATGAAAAATGGGTAGATGTATGTAAAGATATATAAGGAGCTATTATATGGAAGAATATTCTAAAATAAAATTAACAAATGAACAAATAAACAATATGAAATTTGTTAAACTAATATTTACTAAAGAAAAAAACAAACATCGAAATTATTTTGAATATAAAACAAATGAAATTAATATAGAAAACAATTGGAATCCAAATGATAAAGGATATAGAATGGGCGGATTTAATTTTTCTGTAGAAGAAAAAGCTATTAGATGGCTAATAAGAGGTGACACAATATTTGATGTTATAATTCCAGAAGGTACAGAAGTTTATGATTGTTGGAATAAATCAGCACCTCATGGAGTATTTCGTTCAAATAAAATAATACTCACCAATCCAAGAATTATTGATGACGAATTTACAATGAAACTATATAAAAAGTCAACTATACCAGATACCTCATATTTTCCGATTTTAGCTTTATGTGCACATAGAGGATTTATGAATACTGCCTTAAAAATATACCATGAAAAAGTAAATGAAAATACAAAAGAATTAGCCATAAAAGAATTTAAAGAGTTTTTTGAATTTAAAGGAGATAAGTTTAATTTAAATAATTTGAATGAAAATTCTAAGCTAATATATAATCTATTAATATCTAAATAAGGAGGAAATTATGGATAATAATGAATATTTAAAATTTGCCAAAGAAATGTGTAAAATGGCAGGAGAAGTAATGAGAAAATATTTTTACCAAGATAATGGTGCAAGTTACAAAGGAGACAGAACAATTGTAACTTTAGCAGATAAAGAAATTAATCATATATTAATAGAAAAAGTAAAAGAAAAATTTTCAAACCATTCTGTAGATGGAGAAGAGGAAAAATTTGGAGAAAGTAAATATGTGTGGGTATGTGATCCAGTAGATGGAACAGCAATGTATGCAAGACATATACCAGTTGCAGTATTTTCTTTAGCATTAGTAGTAGATGGAGTGCCAGAAGTTGGAGTAGTATATGATCCATTTTTGGATAATTTATATTCGGCAGTAAAAGGACAAGGAGCATATTGCAATGATAAAAAAATAACTGTAAATGATTTTACTTTAGAAGATGAAAGAAGCATAGGTCAATTTGATATGTGGCCAGCAGCAGAATATAATGTAGTGCCTACAATGAATGAATTGTATAAGAAAACATATTTTGTTGGTATTGGTAGTATTATAAGAGCTTCAATATGTGTTGCAACAGGAGATTTTACTTGTTGTATATTTCCGGGAACAAAAGGAAAGAATTGTGATATAGCAGCAATAAAAGTAATTGTAGAAGAGGCAGGAGGAAAAGTAACAGATTTATTTGGAAATGAACAAAAATATGATAGAGCAATAAATGGAGCTGTTATAAGTAATGAAATTGTACATGAGGAATTAATAAATTGCATAAAAGAAAATATCATAAGAAAGGGAGAATAATATGATAGATTTACACATTCATTCTACTAATTCTGACGGAACAGATTCAGTTGTCGAAATATTAAAAAAGGCTCAAGATTTAAATTTAGATTATATTTCGATTACAGACCACGATACTTGTAAGGCATATAATGAACTAAAAAACATAGATATAAAAAAATACTATACAGGAAAAATAATACCAGGAATAGAAATAAAATGTGGTTATAAGAATCATTTAATAGAATTACTAGGATATAATATAGACACAGATAAAATGACAAAATGGTTAAATGATTTTTATAAAGATAAGAGCATAGCTGATTTACAAAATAAATATTTTAATATTTATTACGAAAACTGTATAAAAATGGGATTAGTTATGAACGAAAAAAATAATATAAAATTTAATCCAGAAAAAGATTGGGCAAGTGTTGCAATTTATTATGAAATAAAATCACATGAAGAAAATAAAGAAAAATTGCCAGAAGACCTATGGAAAGAATTTGATATTTTTTCTAAAAAATATTGTGGAAATGTTAATTATCCATTGTATATAGATAAAAGCAAAGATGCACCAACTGTAGAAGAAACAATTAATGCAATAAAAAAAGCTAATGGACTTGTATTTTTACCACATCTATTTATATATAAATGGGCAGAAGATAAAATACAATTTATAGATGAGATTTTAGATAATTATAATATAGATGGAATCGAATGTATGCATAATACATTTAATGAAGAAAATATAAATTATTTAGAAAAAATTTGTAATGAAAGAGGATATTACAAAAGTGGCGGAAGTGATTACCACGGAAAAAATAAACCAGATGTTTATCTAGGTATAGGAAAAGGAAATTTAAAAATTCCAAATGAGTATGTTGAAGAATGGATATAAAAGAAAAAACACACTTTTAGAAGTGTGTTTTTATATGTAATAATATATATTAAACAAAAATATTTAACAATGTTAAACAAATAGCGGCAAAGATTGCTTTTGCTGAAATTATAATAGTTCTTTTAACAGCCTTATTTGCTACTACTAATCTGTGCTCTTTTCTTATTGTAAGAGCTAAACAATCATTTTTATTTAAATTTTCTAAATTTTCTTTTTCCATTGTAATTCTCTCCTTTTTATCTATCGTATATATGTAAAATTCTTTAGTATCTTTCTTAACATATATCCATTATATGACAAATATTAAAAAAAGTCAACATTTTTGTTACAAAAATGTAACAAAAAAATAAAATAAAAGTAAAACAAACGTAATATTTTATAAAAAATAGTAAATTTTACCCAAAGGACACAATTATATGATAAAATACCAAAAAAGGGAGAGATTATGAAAAAAATATTATTTGTATGTTTAGGAAATATATGTAGATCGCCTATGGCAGAGTTTGTTTTTAAAGATATAGTAAGAAAAGATGGAAAAGAGAGAAACTTTTATATAGAATCAGCAGCTACTTCAACAGAAGAGATTGGTTCAGATATGCATTATGGAACAAAAGAGATTTTAGATAGATATAAAATTCCATATAAAAAGCATACTGCAAGACAATTAAAAAAAGAAGATTATGATAAATTTGATTATATAATTGGCATGGATTCAGGAAATATAAGAGGAATATTAAGAATTGTAGGAGAAGACAATCAAAATAAAGTATATAAACTTTTGAATTTTGCAAAAGAGAATAGAGATATAGCAGATCCATGGTATACAGGAAATTTTAAAAAGACATATGATGATATATTAAAAGGATGTATGGCATTATATAATAATATAAAATAACTCTAAAGGAGTGATGGAAAATGGCATATATAGAATTTAAAAATGTTTGTAAAGATTATGTTATGGGAGAAGTCACAATACATGCACTTATGAATACAAATTTAAGTATAGAAAAAGGTGAACTTGTAGTAATTGTGGGCCCAAGTGGTGCCGGTAAAACTACTGCACTTAATATTTTAGGTGGAATGGATACTGTTACAAGAGGAAAAGTGGTAGTAGATGGAAAAGAAATCTCAAGATTAAAAAACAGAGATATGATAAAATATAGAAGAGAAGATATAGGATTTGTATTTCAGTTTTATAATTTAGTTCAAAATTTAACTGCATTAGAAAATGTAGAACTAGCGACACAAATTTGTAAAAATTCATTAAATCCAATAGATGTTTTAAATAAAGTTGGACTTTCAGAAAGAAAGAATAATTTTCCATCACAACTTTCTGGGGGAGAGCAACAAAGAGTAGCTATAGCAAGAGCAATAGCTAAAAATCCAAAATTATTACTTTGTGATGAGCCAACAGGAGCTCTGGATTATAAAACAGGAAAGCAAATATTAAAATTATTACAAGATACTGCAAGAAAAGAGAATATGACAGTAATAATAATTACACATAATGCTGCAATAGCACCAATGGCTGATAAAATAATAAAATTTAAAAATGGAACTGCAGAAGATATTATTATAAATGAGAATCCAAAACCAATAGAAGAAATAGAATGGTAGTAATAAAAGAAGGGGGAGTTCTTTATGAAAAAAGCATTATTAAAAGATGCTTTTAAAGAGATACGAACTTCATATAAACGATTTATATCCATATTATGTATGGCTTTACTTGGTGTGGGATTTTTTGCGGGATTAAGAGCTAGTTCACCAGATATGGTAAAAACAATAGATAAATACTATAAAGATCAAAATGTTTATGATATACAAATAATGTCAACACTAGGTCTTACAGATGATGATATAAAAGCTATACAAGGAATTGAGAATGTAGATAAAGTATATGGAACTTATTCAGAAGATGTTTTAATAAATTTAGATAATAAAGAATATGTATCAAAAATAATGACAGTAGAAGATGTAAATAAACCTGTTGTAGTAGAAGGAAATTTGCCGGAAAATAAAAATGAATGTCTTGTAGAGCAAAGCTTTTTAACTAGAACTAATAAAAACATTGGTGATGAAATAGTAGTAGAGCCTAATGAAGAAAATGAATTATTACAAGAAACTACACTAAAAATTGTAGGTGTTGCAGAAAGTCCAGTCTACATTTCTAGAGAAAGAGGAAATACTGATTTAGGTGCTGGAACTATAGATAATTTTATATATGTAGATAAAGAGAATATAGATTCTGATGTATATACAGAGATATATGTAACTTTAAAAGATTCACAAAAATATGAAACTTCTTCAAATAAATATGAAGATTATGTAGAAGAAACAAAAAATAAAATAGAAGAGATTAAAGATGAACGCGAAAAAGCAAGATATGATGAAGTTATAGGAAAAGCAAAAGATGAGTTAGAAAAAGCAGAAAAAGAATTTAATGAACAAAAAACTGATGGTGAAAAGAAAATTAAAGATGCAGAAGAAGAGATAGAGAATGCAAAAAAAGAAATAGAAGATGGCGAAAAAGAAATAGAAAGTAACGAAAAATCTGCTGATAGAAAATTTAGCAGTGCAGAAACAAAAATAAAGAATGCTAAAGCTGAAATCAGTAAAAATGAAAAAAAATTAGAAAGTACAATAAAAACTACAGAAGAACAAATCCAAAAATCAGAAGAAAAAAGACAGGAATTAGTAGTAAATTTAGAAACAGTTAATTCATCTTTAGAAACAGTAAATTCTTCATATAATAATATATTAGAAAAGCTAAAAGATGAAAATCTTTCAGATGAGGAAAAAGCAATATTAAATGCACAAAAAGAAGAATTAGAAAAACAAAAAACTACATTAGAGAAAAATCAAAAAGACCTTAAGGCAGGTATAAAAGAAATTGAAAATCAAGTAAATTCAGCAGATAGTAAATTAAAAGATGCAAAAAAACAAATAGAAAGTGCAAAATCAGAAATAGAAAAGCAAGAAAAACAATTGGCAAGTACAAAATCATCAACATATGCACAAATAAATAGTGCAAAAGATAAAATTGAAGAATCTAAAAAAGAATTAGAAGATGGAGAAAAAGAATTAAATGAACAGAAAGAAGAATTTAATTCTAAAATTGATGAGGCAGAACAGGAATTAATAGATGCTAAACAAGAAGTTGAAGATATTAACGATCCAGAATGGTACATATTAGATAGAAATCAAAATAGTGGTTATGCAAGCTATATACAAGATACCGAAAGTATAAATAATTTAAGTATAGTATTTCCTATAGTATTTTTTGCAATAGCAGCATTAGTTTCTTTAACATCTATGACAAGAATGGTAGAAGAAGAGAGGCAAGAATTAGGTACTCTAAAGGCATTAGGATATAATAAATTTCATATTATGCTTAAATATTTAATATATTCAAGTTTAGCAACAATAATTGGTGGAGTTATAGGAATTTTTATAGGAATTAGATTAATACCATCAGTTATAACTAAGATGTATAAAATGATGTATACAACTCTTCCAGATCCAGTAATTGCGCTTAATTCTGATAATTCTATGTTAGGATTAACAATAATTTATATTTGTATAGTTGGAGCTACAATATATGCAATAGTAAAAGAATTGTCTAATAAACCGGCTATATTATTAAGACCAAAAGCTCCAAAGATAGGAAAAAGAGTTTTATTAGAGAGAATAACTCCAATATGGAGAAGATTAAACTTTTCTCAAAAAGTTACAATTAGAAATATTTTTAGATATAAAAAGAGATTTTTAATGACAATTATAGGAATATGTGGATGTACTGCATTAATACTAACAGGATTTGGCTTAAAAGATTCTATATCTGCTATACTTCCAAATCAATATGAAAAAGTTTTTAAATACGATTTCCAAGTAACTTTAAAAAGCTCATTAGATGATAATCAAAAGGAAGAAGTTATTACTGAACTTACAAATAATTCTGGAATTAATAAAGTGGTAGAAACATATATGGTTGCTGGAACTGCAATAAATGAAGAATGCGAAGAGGATATTCAAATAGTTGTTCCAGATAATACAGAAAAATTAAAAGAAGTAATTAATTTTTATGATGTAAAAACAGATGAAGTAATGGATTTAAAAACAAATGAGGTAATTGTATCTGATAAATTAGCAGAGTTGTTAGATATAGAAGAGGGAGATACAATTAAATTAGAGGGAATCGATGATACTACAAAAGAGGTAAAAGTATCTAATATAACAGAAAATTATATTTCACATTATGTATATATGTCAAAAGATTTATATGATAGTCTTTATGAAGAAGAATATAAACCAAATGTGTTATTAGTAAAAGATAATAATTTAACTAAAGAGCAAGAAGAAGAAATTTCTTCAAAATTATTAGATGGTGGTAAAGTTTCAGGAGTTTCTTTAAATGAAACTATTATGACAACATTGGACGAAACTTTAAGTTCATTAAATTATGTAGTTGTTATTTTAATAATTTCAGCAGGTTTATTAGCCTTTGTAGTATTATATAATTTATCAAATGTAAATATTAGTGAAAGAATTAGAGAACTTGCAACAATAAAAGTATTAGGATTTTATGATAAAGAAGTATATAACTATATTTCAAGAGAAACAGTACTTTTAACTATTATTGGAATTGCGTTAGGTCTGGTTGCAGGATATTTTCTAAATTATTATATAATAGGAACATGTGAAATAAATATGTTAAGATTTGCAAAAGTAATACATCCATTAAGTTATTTATATGCAATTTTAATTACTGTTGCATTTACACTTATAGTAAATGCTATTACATATTTTGCATTAAAGAAAATTGATATGATTAGTAGTTTAAAAAGTGTTGAATAATAATAAGCTAGCTGTGGCAAAAAGGCCACAGCTATATTTATATATTAAGAAAAAGAAATGCCCCGCCACACTGTGGCAGGGATATAGAATTTTAAGAAGTGATAGGTTTTGACGTAAGTCAAAACATTAGAATGTGATTGACTGCAACCAGTCAATCAGCATTGAGATGAGCCGTCCGCCTTCTGCGAGCAATGCCGACATACTGTCACCTGCGCTAGCCCAATCCAGATTGATAGTCTGGAAAATGACTTTGAGCAAAGTGAAGAGTGCTCTGATCACAAATTCGTAGAAGAGCAGAGTTCCTTCACATAGCTGAAGGAAAACCGGGCACACTTCTCCGATTTGCGGGCAGAACTCCACAACCAGCATTGCCACTAGTGCGAGCAGAAGGTTGACCTTCATTGCCCTTGCAAAGCTAAGGCTTGCATTACTAATGCTGATACCAATAGCTTTTGCAGTTCCTTCTCTCGCCTGCGGTGTTCCGAAGTGATTTGACCACCAGTCTTTCATCCGTTTTACCGGTGAAGACTGAGGCTTAGCCACTTTAGGAAGCACTGCAATAGCTTTAGCTGAAGCATCGGGTTTAATGGTTGCGTTTGTTGTCATTCCTTTTTTCATTTTTTTTCTCCTTTTCTTCTGGTTGCAAAGTATCAATTATGATACGATACAGTGCAACAGTTTTTAGATTCAATTATTATTATACCATATTTATGTAAATAAGGCAAATTACATATACTTATCAACAATATTATAAACACTTATGGCAAAAAAAATATTTTTATGTTATATTAATATAAATGTCGAAAAAAGGAGAAAAAAGTGAAAGAAAAAACAAAAGAAATATTAAACAAAATCATAAATTCAAGTTATTTTCCTATAATAATATCTATATTGCTAATATTAAAAACAATACTGTTCTATAAAAGTACAGTTTCCATACAAGAAGAAATTTATAAAAAAACGATAGTAAATACGGCAATTTTCATTTTTAGTTTATTTGGAATAAGTTATTTGCTTCCAAGAAGAGCACGAAATATTACTGGAATAGTTATAAATGTTATTTTTAGTATTTTGTTATTTGCAGATAATTTATATTACAATTATTCTAACAATGTATTATCAATTATGCAGATAACTAATATCCAATATGGTGAAGAGATAATGTCTACTCTTCCTATGCTTATTAAACCAAGCCAAATATTGTATTTTATAGATTTAATATTATTGCTTATAGGATTTATTTCAAGATTTATAAAAATAAAGAAAACAGAAAAAGTTAAAAAAATTAATAATATACCAATAAAGATATTAGCAGGAATACTATGCTTTTCATTATTATTTATGAATTGTGTATATAGTAATGGAATGGTTGTTGAAGCTCCATATAATAGGGATACACAAATAAAAGAAGCAACAATATTTGGATTTCATGTTTCAGATATAGCAAATTCATTTAATACAAAAAAGCAGGCTAAATATAAAAATAAAGATGAACTGTTAGCTGATTATAATCTTCTTAAAGAAGAATATAATAATGAATATGAAAATTTTGAATCTATTTATAAAGGAAGTATGA
The DNA here is from genome assembly GCA_944392175.1 of uncultured Clostridia bacterium. Lineage (GTDB taxonomy): Bacteria > Bacillota > Clostridia > TANB77 > CAG-508 > Merdicola. The sequence goes on along the minus strand of CALXVT010000023.1, from coordinate 9,295 downwards.
AAGGTAAAAATGTAATTATTCTTCAATTAGAATCATTGCAAGAATTTGTAGTAAATAAAAAAATAAATGGAAAAGAAATAACACCAAATTTAAATAAATTTATAAATGAAAATATAGAATTATCAAATATGTATATGCAAAGTTATTCTACAACTGCTGATTCAGAATTTTCTACAGTAACTTCATTATATCCAATGGAAAATGGAATGGCATATAGCAAATATTATAAAAATACATATGACGATATTTTTAAAATATTCCATAATGCAGGATATACAACATCATATATGCATGGAAATGAGGGATATTTTTGGAATAGAAGTAATGTTTATAAAAATATGCAAGTAGATAATATAGAACTTAAAGATAAATTTGCAGATACATCAGAAGAAGTAATGGGATATTTGTCAGATGAATTATTATACAAACAAGCTGTAGAGAAGATGAAAAATTATCAAGCACCATTTGTTTCATTTGTTGTTTCTGCTTCATCACATACTGGATTTACATTAGATGGACTTAAAGATATGTCAAAAGTAAATATTGATGTTGGAAAATATAAAGATACTTTCTTTGGAAATTATTTAGAATCTGTAAATTATGCTGATTATGCATTTGGAGTTTTTGTACAAGAATTAAAAAATGCAGGATTATATGATGATTCTGTAATAATTTTATATGGTGATCATAATGGATTAGATATGTATAATTCCGAAATGTTAGATTTTCTTAAAAAACTAGATTCAAATATAACGGATGTAGATATACAATTAAACTATATTAGAGTTTTAGCAGGAATGAAAATTCCGGGTATTACAGAAATGAAAATAGAAAAGCCTGTTGCTAAATTAGATATAAAACCAACTCTTGCTTATTTATGCGGATTGGATGAAGGATTTTCTTTAGGAACAAATATGCTTGGAAATAAAAATTTTGTATGTTTAAATAATGAAAGAATAATTACAGATAAATATTATTTTGATGAAAAATGGCATGATATAAATTCCGGAAATGAGGTACCAATTACAGAAGAATTAAATAAATATTATAATTATATGAAAGATGAACTGGATATCTCTAAATCAGTAATATTATATGATATGTTAAAATAGGAGTGATAATATGAAAATTTTGATTGGAACAAAAAACAAAGGAAAAGTAGAAGCTGCTAAAAAAGCATTTTCAAGATTTTTTGACGATGTTGAAGTTCAAGGAATAGCAGTAGAATCAGAAGTGCCAGAACAACCTGTAAATGATGAAGCTCTGCAAGGTGCAAAAAATAGAGTGAAAAATTTAAAAAAATATGCAAAAGAAAATAATTTAGACATTGATTTTTATGTTGCAATGGAATCTGGGATTACAGATAAGTTTGGTTACTGGTTAAATATAACTACATCATATATTGAAGATAAAAATGGTGATAATTCAGTAGGATTAGGACCAGCATATCAAATTCCGGATAGATATATAGATGAAGTTAAAGAAAAAGAATTAAGTTATGTATTATCTAAAATTTTTAAAACAGAAGAACAAAAAACACCTCAAGGTGGAATAGTTTATTTAACAAAAGGAAATGTTACAAGAATTGATTTAGCTGAATATGCATTTATAATGGCATTAACACATTTTATAAATGGTGATGTTTGGAAATGATAGGAGAAGAATATTATAAGAATACAAAAGGAGGAGAAGCACAAGGGATTTTGCAAAAATTCATAAAAAACAATCCTCAAATTAAAACTGCAATAGATTTAGGTTGTGGCTCAGGAAATGAAACAAGATTTTTAGCTAAAAACAATATAAGTGTAACTGCTGTTGATGCAGCAGATGTCTCTAAGTTTTTATATGAAGGTTTAACAGCAGATGAGAAAAAAAGAATATCTTTTATACAAGAAAGATTTTCAAAGGTAGAATTACCTAAAGCAGATTTAATTATTTCTTTTGCTGCATTACCTTTTGTAAGAAAAGAATTACTACCAAAAATCATTAAAAAAATATATTATTCTTTAAATGAAGATGGATATTTAATATGCAACTTTTTTGGAAAAAAGGATTCTTGGTATGGATTTGAAAAACATACTTTTTTAGAAAAAGATGAAATTGAAGATTTATTAAAAGAATTTAAAATTTTAAAAATTAATGAAATAGAAAGAGACGGAGAAACAGGAACTCATGAAAAAAAGCATTGGCACATATATTGGATAATTGCAAAAAAATGCTCAGGAGGAAGAAATTGTGAAAAAAATAATAGGATTAGTACCTGCGGCTAATAATTTATATATGACAGATTTAGTATATGAAGATAAATATTATTTTATAAATAATTATATAGAAAGAATAAAAGAATCAGGTGCAATAGTAAGTGGAGTTTTACCAACTGATGCACATATTGATAATGAAGATTTAGAAATATATGATGGATTTATTATGACAGGTGGAGGAAAAATTCATCCATATCATTTACAAGTTATAGATTATGTAATAAAAAACAATAAACCTTTTTTTGGTATTTGTATGGGGATGCAAGCTTTGGCTATATATTTTTTATTATGCAAAGAAAAAGAAAAACGTAAATTTGATGGAAATATTATAGATCTGTTTGAAAAAATGAAAAAAGAAAAATATAATTTTACAGAACCTATTACAGGACATAGAAATGCTGAACTTAACAGAAATAATCTTGAGGATATAAAACATAAAGTTATTCTAAAAGAAGATAGTATATTATATAATTTATATCATGAAAAAGTTTTAAAAATGCCAAGCATTCATAGATATAGAATTCCAAAAGTTGAAGAACCATTAAAAGTAACTGGTAATGCAGAGGATGGAACTATAGAAATAATAGAATATAATGATAAAATATTTGGAGTTCAATTTCATCCAGAAAATGAAAGCATAAATAATTGTATTTTTAAATATATTATAAGTAAATGTTAAGGAGGAATAAAATGAAGGTTTTATTAATTAATGGAAGTTCAAGAAGAGAATGTACTTTTACTGCTTTAAGTAAAGTAGCAGAAAGTTTAAATGAAGAAGGAATAGAAACAGAAATAATAAGTATTGGAGGAAATCCTATAAGAGATTGTATTGCATGTGGAATGTGTACAAAAAATGGAGATGCTAGATGTGTTTTTAAAGACGATGTAGTAAATGAAATAATAGAAAAAGCGGAAAAAAGTGATGGATTTATATTTGGTACACCTGTATATTATGCTCATCCAACTGGAAGAATTTTGTCTGTATTAGATAGAGTATTTTATGCAGGAAAAAAAGCTTTTGAATTTAAACCTGGTGCAAGTATTATAAGTGCTAGAAGAGGTGGAACTGTAGCATCTTTTGATGTACTTAATAAATATTTTACAATAAGTCAAATGCCAGTGGTATCTTCTACATATTGGAACAATGTACATGGAAATAATAAAGAAGAAGTAAAACAAGACTTAGAAGGAATGCAAACTATGTATAATTTAGGAAAAAATATGGCATGGCTTTTAAAATGTATAGAAAGTGGAAAAAATAATAATATAAATACACCTGAAAATAAAACAGTAAAAACTAATTTTATTAGGTAATTCTTAGATATATTGAAATATGAAGAAAAATATGGTAACATAATATAAGTAGTAAAAAACTTAAATGTTATCATATTTTTTATTGTATAAGAAGGTATAACTTCAATATAATATAAAAGTCATTTTGCTACAATTGTTATACATAATTTTACTAACTTAAAATTATTATAAAACAAATTTACGTGAAGCCAAAGAGATTAAGGCTTTCCGATTTGTTCATATAAAATAAAAAAAGGATGTTGATAAAAAATTGGATTCAGTAGAGAAAACTGTTGAATATCGTTTTGATTCTAAGATATATTCAAGTGAAGATGTTAGAAGAAAAATAGAAGAAATAAAAAAGAGCTTTAGTAAAATATCAAACAAACCTATTGAAGTAAGAATGGAAATGGATGAGTTTGGTGTTTATATTGTGGTGTTTAAATTTTATGCAAAAGGTAAATATGTAAAACCAAAAAAAGACAAGAAAATTAGTAGAATACATATAGAATCTTTAGAGAATAAATCAAGTGGATATATTGATAATTTAATAGAAAATAAAGATACAAAATATATAAAAAAAATGCAGGATAGAAGTAAGCAAACAAAAGAATTACAGAAAAAGTTAAAGCAGAATATTAAAAAATCCAAAACACCTAAGGTTGAATATGTAAAACAAGATAAAAAGAAATCTAATAAAAAGAAAAATATAGAAATCCAAAGATTAAATGATTATGAAAAAAATAACAAAAGAGAAAAAATAGATAAAAAGAAGGAAAAACAAGAAAAGTCCAGAAAACCTCATATAGAATATTTAAAAAGAGAAGAAGATAAAAGAACTTTTAAAGAAAAGTTAAGTGAATATTTACAAATGTTAACAAATGTTCAAACACCAAAGTTGGAGCGTAAAAACAAAATTAAAATTAAAAATTATTCAAGAGAATCAAATAAAAATCAGTCACAAGAAATTAAAGCACATTACAATTCAAAAGCGAGAAAGAAAGACATGCCAATAGGTGAAAAACATTATTGGAGTGATAACTATATTCCAAAAGAATATGGTAAATATAAACAAAGTAATAAAAAATATAAACCATTATAGGGGATCGTCCATAGGAATTTTGGGCGGTCTTTTTTTGTATATTTGTATAATTGAAATAAGAAATACAAACAAAATACAAATGTTAGCATTGACAAACAATTATATATATATTAAAATTATAATGTGCAATTTAAAAGTTGCACATATTAAATGTATCAAAGTTAGCGTAAGCTAACAAAAATAAAAATGTTATTAATAAAGAGCATAAATATAAATAAAAAGGAGTTATTAATATGAGCGAAACATTATTAGAAATAAAAAATCTACATGCAAAAGCAGGAGATAAAGAAATAATTAAAGGATTAGACCTAAAAATAAATAAAGGTGAAGTACATGTAATTATGGGACCAAATGGTGCTGGTAAATCTACACTTTCTAATGTGATATTAGCAAATCCAGAATATACACAAACAGAAGGAGATATTATATTAGATGGTGAAAACATTAATGGACTAAAAACAGATGAAAGAGCAAGAAAAGGAATATTTATGTCATTCCAATCACCAAAAGAAATTCCAGGAGTTAGTGTAACAAACTTTTTAAAATATGCAAAAATAGCAACAACAGGAAAACCAGTTAAAATATTCGAATTTAAAAAAGAATTAGAAAAAAATATGGAAGAATTAAAAATGAAACCAGAATATGCAAACAGAAACTTAAATGTTGGTTTTTCTGGTGGAGAGAAAAAGAAAAATGAAATACTTCAAATGCTTACATTAAATCCAAAACTTGCAATATTAGACGAAACAGATTCAGGACTAGATGTAGATGCTATAAAAACTGTTTCTAAAGGAATAAAAATGTATAGTAATGAAAATAATGGAGTATTAATAATAACTCATGGAACAAAGATTTTACAGGGATTACATGTTGATTATGTACATGTTTTAGTAGACGGAAAAATAATTAAAACAAGTACAGGTGATTTAGCAAACGAAATCGAAGCAAAAGGATATGAAGAATACAAGAAATAGAGGTGAAAAAGTTGTCAGAATCAAAGAAAAAAACACAAATAAAAGATTTTTCTACAAATATTTATGACATAAAAAATAAAGACGAATATAGTTATAAATCTAAAAAAGGTATAACTAAAGAAATAGTAGAAGAAATATCAGAACAAAAAAATGATCCTGCATGGATGAGAGATTTTAGATTAAAAGCATTAGAAACATATAATAAATTAGAACTTCCAACATGGGGACCAAACTTAGACGAATTAAATATGGACGAAATTGCAACATATGTAAGACCAAAAACAGATATGAAAAGCAGTTGGGACGATGTTCCAGAAGATATAAAAAATACATTTGATGCATTAGGAATTCCAGAAGCAGAAAAAGAATCTTTAGCAGGTGTTGGTGCACAGTATGATTCAGAAGTTGTATATCATAGTATAAAAGAAGATTTGGTAAAACAAGGTGTTATATACACAGATATGGAAACAGCAGTAAGAGATTATCCTGATATAGTAAAAGAACATTTTATGAAATGTGTACCAGTATCAGATCATAAATTTGTTGCATTACATGGAGCAGTTTGGTCAGGAGGATCATTTGTATATGTGCCAAAAGGTGTACAAGTAGATATTCCTTTACAATCATATTTTAGATTAAACTCACCAGAATCTGGACAATTTGAACACACTCTAATAATTGTAGATGAAGGAGCAAGCTTACATTTTATAGAAGGTTGTTCTGCACCAAAATATAACAAAGTAAATTTACATGTAGGTTGTGTAGAATTATTTGTTAAGAAAAATGCACATTTAAGATATTCAACAATAGAAAATTGGTCTAAAAATATGATGAACTTAAATACAAAAAGAGCAATAGTAGAAGAAGGCGGAAAAATAGAATGGGTAACAGGTTCATTTGGTTCAAAAGTTTCTATGTTATATCCAATGGCTGTTTTAAATGGAGCAAATTCTAAAATGGAATATACAGGAATTTCTTTTGCAGGACATGGACAAAACCTAGATACAGGTTTAAAAGTTGTGCATAATGCACCAAATACTTCATCAGTAATTAACTCTAAATCAATATCTAAAGACGGAGGAATTGCAACATTTAGAAGTTTAGAAAGAGTTATGCCATCTGCTAAAAATTCTAAATTATCTGTATCTTGTGAATCACTAATGTTAGACAATAAATCTAAATCTGATACAATTCCAGTAAGTGATATTAGAACAGAAGAAGTAGAATTTTCACATGAAGCAAAAATAGGAAAAATAAGTGATGAAGAAATATTTTATTTAATGTCAAGAGGAATTTCAGAAGAAGAAGCAAAAGCAATGATAGTAAGAGGATTTGCATATCCTATTTCTAAAGAACTTCCTTTAGAATATGCAGTAGAAATGAATAACTTAATAAATCTAGAATTAGAAGGGAGTATAGGATAATGAAAAATATAGTATTAAACGAAACTCCAGTTAGAACATCTAAAAATTATGGAATAAACAATATAGAAATAAAAGATTTTGAAGAACCAGTTATTAAAGAATTTAAAAATATAAAAATAACAGATAATGAAAATTGTGTAAGTTCAGAAAAAGAAAATATAAACTTAAAATTTGGTTTGGGAGATTATTTCTTAAATCAATCAAATTGTCAAGCAAATGTGAATTTAAAAATAAATGTAGATAAAAAATTAAAAGAGCCAATTATAATAGAATATAATTTGGACCAATCTAATGATGTTTTAGTTGATAATATAAACATAAATGCAAATGATAATACAAAAGCAAATATAATTGTTATATATAAATCAGTAGATGAAATCAATGGATATCATAATGGAATTTGTAATGCTGAAATCGGAGCAAATGCAAATATTCATGTAACAATTGTAAATTTATTAAATACAAAAATAAATAATTTTTACTCTGTAAATTCTAACATAGAAGATGAAAGCAAAACATTGTTTTCTATGGTAGAATTTGGAGGAAAATATAATGTAGTAAATTATTATGCAAAATTAGCTGGTTACAAATCAGTTAATAAACTACATTCAATATATTTAGGCAAAGAAGAACAAAGAATAGATTTAAATTATATTACAGAATTATATGGTGAAAAAACAAATGTAGATATAGAAGTAAATGGTGCTTTAAAAGATAAGGCTAAAAAGAATTTTAAAGGAACAATTGATTTTAAAACAGGTTCTAAAAAAGCAAAAGGAAAAGAAAATGAATATTGTACATTACTTTCTGATACATCATATTCTAAAGCATTACCAATGCTTTTATGTACAGAAGATGATGTAGAAGGAGAACATAGTACAGCAACAGGTAAAGTTGATGATAACGAATTATTCTATATTATGACAAGAGGAATAAGTGAAAAAGAGGCAAAGAAAATGATTGTTAAAGCTAAATTTAATTCTGTAATACAAGGAATTAAAGAAGCAACTGTACAAAATTTGATTTTAGAAGAGGTTGATAGGAGGCTAGATTAATGAATCCTGAAACAATTAGAAAAGATTTTAAAATATTCGAAAATAGAGATATTGCATATTTAGATAGTGGTGCAACATCACAAAGACCTTATCAGGTATTAAAAGCAGTAGAAGAATATTATAATAAAAATAATGCCAATCCACATAGAGGAACATATGATTTAAGTATAGATTCTACGGCAGAATATGATAAGGCAAGAGCAAAAGTTGCCAAATTTATAAATGCTAAAAGACCAGAAGAAATAGTATTTACAAAAAATGCTACTGAAAGCTTAAATTTAGTTGCAAATTCTTATGGATTAGAAAATCTACATGAAGGAGACAATGTAGTTATTTCTATTATGGAGCATCATTCTAATTTAGTACCTTGGCAAAAAGTTACAAAAATAAAAAATGCTAAATTAGAATATATGTATATTAATGAAAATTATGAAATAACAGATGAAGAAATAAACAAAAAAATAACAGATAAAACAAAAATAGTAAGTATAACAGAAATATCTAATGTTTTAGGTGTAAAAACACCACTAGAAAAAATAATAAAAAGAGCACATGATGTTGGTGCAGTTGTAATTGTAGACGGAGCACAAAGTACTCCACATATAAAAATTGATGTTCAAAAAATGGATGCAGATTTCTTTGTATTTTCAGGCCATAAATTAATGTCACCAATGGGAATAGGTGTACTTTATGGAAAATATGAATTGCTAGATAAAATGACTCCTTTCCTTATGGGTGGAGATATGATAGAATATGTTTACGAACAAGAAACAACATTTGCAAAGCCACCATCAAAATTTGAAGCAGGAACACAAAATATTGGTGGAGCAGTGGGACTTGCAGCTGCAATTGATTATCTAGAAAATATAGGAATGAATAATGTAGAAAAAATAGAGAATGAACTTTTAGAATATGCAAAATCTGAAATGAGCAAATTAGATTTTATAGATATATATGCACCAAAGACAAATGAAAATCAAATAGGTGTATTATCATTTAATATAAAAGATGTTCATCCACATGACACAGCAACAATTTTAAGTTCTTGTGGTGTTTGTGTACGTGCAGGTGACCATTGTGCACAACCATTAATTAGATTTTTAAATCTTCCTGCAACATGTAGAGCAAGTATGTATATCTATAATACTAAAGCAGATATAGATAGATTAATAATGGCACTTAATAA
>CALXVT010000022.1 GCA_944392175.1 uncultured Clostridia bacterium | reverse complement strand
AACAATATCATTTTTGGTACTCTCTTTCAATATTTTATTTTCAATGTTGGTGTGACATATCTATTTTAAACCTATATATTTTAGATATTCTTCTAGACATATATTTTTTTCTGTTATTTCCTTAGCAACTTCTTTACCTACATATCTAAAATGCCATTCCTCATTTGTAACATTCGTTATATCCATTTTATCTTTTGGATATCTTAAAATAAATCCAAATTTGTAGCTATTTTCTTTAAGCCAATTCCACATTGGCTCATTATCCTCTGGTTTATTAGGATTGCTAAAATCTATTGCTAAGCCTGTTTCATGCTCTGAATATCCTGGTAGCTGAACTTCTGTTAAAGCTTTCTCTTTGGCATCTTTTTTATTTAATCCTTCTTTAATATACAATTTTATTCTTCTGTCTAAAATTTCTTGCTGTTCTTTTTTATCTCTATATGAAGTATTAATATTTAAATTAACTCCATCTTTTTTTGCATTTTTATACATATCGTCTAAATCGATAATTATATCTTTACTTACTAAATGATTATCGTATTCTTCTAAGTCAACCTTATAATCATCTGGTAAGGGATTATCTTTATTTACCAATATTATATATTCTTTCATATTAATTTCCTCATTTACAGTATTATTTACAGCTTCCGCATACACTTTTATATCAATATTTCCAGATTTATAGAAACCTATAATTGCAATAATCAAAATTAATAAAATAAATATTTTATTAAAAGATTTCTTTTGTTTTCTTTTCATTTTTGCTCCTTAAAAAGCCCATAGAATTTATGGGCTTTGATGATTAGTCTTTATTTTCTGATTTTTTTCTAATTAGTACAAGTGGTGTTTGTTCTCTACCTTGACCTGTTGGATTATCTTTTATTAATCCTTTTAATTCATCTTCTGTTAATTTTATATCATCAGAATATCCAAGTACTTCTTGTCCTAAATCATTTGCATCAACAATCATACAAGATATTCCAAGTTTTTCATGAATCTCATTACATACTTTAGTTGGATTCTCAGGAAGCATTATTCCTATATCACCATATTCTTTAAATTCTTTATCATAGAATCCGTCTATTCCTGCAATTTCTTGTCCGACTATTTTATAAAATACTCCTCTTTTCCCAAAAATCTTTGTTATTGCACTTATAATACCTGCAAATAATATTTTTGGTAAACCAACTTGATCAATTGCAAATTGCATTTTGTAAGGATTTCTTACACCAAATCCTGCAGTTGTTTTATGAACAAATTTAGATAAAAATTTAGCCCAAAAACCAATTTTCATATCTTCTTTTCTTACTACTCTATTTTGGCATAATGCAATTATTTTTTCACTTGCTGATATAATATCTCCTTCTTGATATATTGGACTTACATATTCTTTAAATAAATCTATATAACTTTCTCCTTGTTTTACAAATCTTGTTTTTATTGCATGTCTTAAATACACTTCTCCACTTACTTCTATTTCTACCTTTTTTCCTTCATTTGCATGAAATTCCATTTATATCACCTTTCTTTTTTGTTTTTCCTCATGTATTTTAACCTTATTAATTATTTTTTTCAATACTTTTATACAAATACATTTATTATAAATATTATAAATTGATACATTATATTTATTTGTGCTATTCCTGCTAAAGTTCCTGTTATAAATCTTCTAGTATTTGTTGATTCTTTTATCTTCTTAAATTGAACATACCAATCTAAAAACATTATAAAAAGAAATAAAAAATCTAAATATATTGGAATATTTACTCTCAAAATAATTAATATTACAGATATAATTTGTCCAAATAATATTCCTGTACACCTACTGCAAATAGGAAATTGAAATTCTCCTATTTTAAAACTTCTATCTTCTCTTTGATGGCATCCACATCTATTCCCAAGTCTCATTGACCATGCCCATATTTTTCTTTGAGTACTTTTTTTCATTAAAATCTATGTCCACAATTATTACAAATATTAGTTGTTGTAGTTGTTGTATCAGTATCTCCTGTATTGCATAATCCGCATAAAACACCTGGCCATCCAAATAAAAGATATCCGCAACAAGCACTTCCGCCATCAAAGCCTTTAGTATGTGTATTTGTATTTACTATACTAGATATATTTTCACTTCCACATTTAGGGCATCTCATAATAATCCTCCTATAATTTTTTTCTATTATATAAATAACCATACAAAAAATCAAATTAATTATTTCTTAAGTTATTGTATTATATTATAAATAATGTTAAAATGTTTGCTTGAAAGGAGCCTATTATGTATAAAAAAGATTGGTTATTAGATCAAATTGATGATTTAGTTGAATTTTTAGCTCGTGTATTTTTAAATCAAACTAATACAGAATATTTACCAGAAAATATTGTAAATTCTTCTGCCGATAGTTTACACACAGAATTAAACAAATTACTTTCAGAAGGTAAAATAAATGAAGCTGAAAATTTATTATTTGATAAAATTGAAATTGGAAATACAAAGCATTTAGCAGTTGCTTTAAACTTTTATGATAAATTAAATAAATTTAATGATGAAACATTGGAAGCTTCAAATTATTCTAGAGAAGAAATTAATCAAGGGCTACATGATATATTAAATCAATTTGGAATAAAAATAGACATTTAAAAACTCAGTTCACCATGAACTGAGTTTTTTTATTATATAGGGAAAATCAAAGATTTTTACGTATATAACAAGTCCGAAGTTTCCTATGCTCGTGCGGTTGCAAAGCAATCTGCACATGTAACAAAGCCACTTTTCTTATCCTAATGCTACATCTAGTATCATCATAATCACAAATCCTAGTGCAACACCTATAGTTCCTATATTACTATGGTCACCTGCTTGTGATTCTGGTATCAATTCTTCTACTACAACATAAATCATTGCTCCTGCTGCAAAAGATAATATATATGGAAGTATTGGAATTACTGCATGAGTGAATGCAATAGCAAGTATTGCAGATATTGGTTCTACTATTCCTGACAATGCACCATATAAAAATGCTCTTCCTTTTGATACTCCTTCTGCTTTTAGAGGCATAGAAATAATTGCACCTTCAGGGAAATTCTGAATAGCCATTCCAATTGCAAGTACAATAGCTCCTGCTATTGTCATTCCTGTATTTCCAATTAATGCTCCAGCAAATACTACACCAGTTGCCATTCCCTCAGGTATATTATGAATGGTAACAGCTAATACTAATTTTGTACTCTTTTTTAAATTTGATTCTAATCCTTCAGATTCTTCGGTTTCTAAATGTTGATGTGGAATTAAAGAATCTAATATTAATAAAAATATAATTCCACACATAAAACCTATAGCAACAGGTACCCATGCAAATCTTCCATCAGTCATATCTAAAGCTGGTGTTAACAAAGACCATATTGAAGCAGCCATCATTACACCTGCTGCAAATCCTATTAATAATTTTTGTACTCTTTTATTTATTTCTTTTTTTCTCATAAAAAATACTAATGCTGAACCTAATGTTGTACCTAAAAAAGGAATTAATAGTCCTATAATTACATTTTCCATTTTTACCTCCTTATTTTATAATAAATTTTTCAATACATATTTTATCTCAAATTTTTATTGTTGTATAGGAAAAATTACTAGATTTTTATATATACAACAAGGTTATTCTACTTATGTCTGTACTATTAAATCGAGTGTCTTATGTTTTGCTGTGTCTACAGAAATTTACTTATCCAAATTTCTTTCTTATGTACAATTTTATTTTTTGCAATAAAAATATTTTTATGTTAAAATTTTTTTAAATATAGGAGGTTTTTATGACTGAAAAGGAAAAAGCTAAACAAGGTTTATTATATAATGCAAATTATGATAAAGAATTGATAACTGAACGTTTTAAAGTAAAAGATTTATGCTTTAAATACAATAATACTTTGCCATCTAATATGAATGAAAAACAAAAATTGCTTAAAGAAATTTTGCCAAATGTGAGTACAAATCCTTATATAGAACAACCTTTTATTTGTGATTATGGTTATAATATAGAAATTGGTGATAATTTTTATTCAAATCATAATTTAATAATATTAGATACAACCACAGTAAAAATTGGTAATAATGTAATGATTGGTCCTAATTGTGGTATTTATACTGCGGGACATCCTGAAAATGTTGAGATACGAAATTCTGGTTTAGAATATGCAAAACCTATAACAATAGGTAATAATGTTTGGATTGGTGGAAATGTTGTAATTCTACCTGGTATTACCATTGGTAATAATTCTATAATAGGAGCAGGAAGTATTGTTACAAAAGATATTCCAGCAAATGTTATTGCAGTTGGTAATCCATGCACTGTAAAGAGAAAAATAGCTATGTAAAAACATAGCTATTTTAATTTTCCATAATACATATCACTAAATATACCATCTTGTTCTATTAATTCATTATATTTTCCATTTTGTTCAATTTTACCTTTATTTAAAACAATTATTTGATCACAATTTTTTAATGTTGTTAATCTATGTGCTATAGAAATAATTGTTATATTATTTTCTTTTTGTAATTTTTCTATTTCTAATTGTATATGTCTTTCTGAAGTATTATCTAGTGCTGATGTAGCTTCATCTAATATTAAAATTTTTGGTTTTCTTAAAAAGATTCTTGCAATGGCTATTCTTTGTCTTTGTCCTCCTGATAAATTATTTCCACCTTCTGCTATTACTGTATTAAATTTATCTGGTAAATTATTTATATAATCATAAATATAGGCTTTTTTAGTAGCCTCTTCTACTTCTTCCATTGTAACTTCTTTATCTATTCCATAACAAATATTTTCATATATTGTTCCTGCAATTAAAAATGGGCTTTGTGGTACTAATGCGATAATATTTGAAATATCTTTTCTTGTTAAATAATTTATATCTTTACCATCTATATATATCTTTCCATCTCCTTTTTCCAATTTGCAAATTGCTTTAATAAGAGATGATTTCCCACAACCACTTGGTCCTGCGATACCTAAAAACATTCCTTCTTTAATATTAAGATTAAATTTATCTAATATTATTTTTTCTTTATTTTCATTGTAATAGAATGTTAAATCTTTTATTTCTACAATATCTTTTCCTTCTATTTGTTTTAAATTAGTTTTGTCTATCTTTTGATAAGAGAAATCATTTGGTAATTCTATCATTTTAAAGAAATCTGTAGCTAAAACAGTACATTCAGATAATTCATCAAATATTCTATGTAATTCTTCCAATGGTTTTGTTAATTGTGTAAAACATAAATATGCTGTTAAAACATTACCAACAGTGATTATATTTTTTGTAGCAAGCCATGTAGAAATTCCTATTATAAGAACGGTAAAAACCGCTTGGTTTATAAATTTTAAGCAATCATATTTAGCCATTTGTTTATGATGTTTCATTTCTTTTTTTCTTAAAAATTCTGACTTGTTATTAAATCTATTTGTTTCTAAATCAACACTATCTGTTATTCTTATTACTTCTATACCATTTAATAATTCTACAATAGTTCCATCCATAGCAGATTTTGTTTCTAATAATTCTACTCTTATTCCTTTTTGAGTACTAATTTGTCTAAATACTATTGCAATTCCTATTGGAATAACAAGTAACATTGGCAGAGCTAATGAAATTGGTAATGTTATAAATATTGTTATTATTGCAGCAATACTGTTAAATATTGCAGGTGCAAAATCCATAAAAAGTAATTTTTCTAATTTAACAGTTCCCTCTAGGCATCTATTTAATCTTCCGTGAATATTTCCAGTCATATTTTCTCTAAAGTATGATAAAGGTGCTTTTAATAACGAATTTATTACTATTCCTCTTGCTTTTTTCTCTGTTCTTGTTGCAGTATCTTCTACCATTACTCTTCTTAAAATTTTTATAACTTCATTTACTACATTTACAACTAATATAAAAATTAAAAATGGAACTACTTTAATAAAATCAACTTGATTTTCTACTAATATATCATCAGTAAGCCATCCAATTGCTTTAGGTGTTAACTGTGCAAGTCCTGCAGATACAATCATTATTATAATAATTATGATAAAATTTCTTTTTTGTTTTCCGTCTAATAATTTATATAATTTTTTTAATACGTTTTTTACATTCCCTTTATTTTTCATTATTTTCCTCCCCAATTTTTCCCTTAATATTTTATCATGCTTTACATAAAATAACAAGTATGCAATATATTTTTTGCATACTTGTTATTTAAAAATTTATTTTATTTTTTCTATTAAATATTTTGCTAATGTTTTTGAAATATTAAAGTCACGAAAATCTGTATTTTCATTAATTAATCTATCATAAGTATTTATTAAATAATTCGTAGCAATTTGTTTTGTACCATTTTCATCTCTATCAGATTGTAATATTCTAATGATTTGTTTTATAGCATCAGTACCAGTATTACTTTCTATATATACCATGTCAATTTTTCCAGTTTCTATGTATCTTGTAACATTTCTACTTGCAATTATATTATCAATATTTACTAAATTTATAATTACATACATTGTTACAATAATAGAAAAATATGTTTTTAAAAGATTTTTCTTTTTATTTAGTACGTATAATATTGTAGGTATTAATAAAATAGCTTCTGTTAATAATGCAAAATATACTGCTAATCTTAAAAATGTATAACCATATGCTTGCTCGTAAAAATACATTCTAATTGCTGATGATACTATTAATATAAATGTAAATAAAATCATAAGTAAACACATTATATTAGTAAATTTATTATTTTTGTAAGACTTACTTTTTGCTATTAATATCATAATTAAATTAATTACAGATATTATCATTAGTTGGAAAAATCCTTGTCTTGCATAATCTGCATAATTTATATATTCATCTCTTACTATTAATGCTTTAATTTGAATAATAGAAAATACTAAATAAATTATATTTAATGTTGTTATTATCATTTTTATAGTTGTATTATCTTTTTGATCATTATCCTCTTTATCTTCTTTTTCAATTTTAAAGTTAGAAATAATATTATCAAAAAAACTAGATAAATAAATAAATACTATAATTATTAATACTAGCCTTACTGCTATCTCCATAAATTGCATATTTCCAAAAGCTTTTCCAATTACTCTTATAACACTATATAAAACATTACTAAACTCTTGATCCGCAGAAGCTAACATTCCTATTATTACTAATGCAATTGGTATTGTTATTAATAAACCTTTGAAAACTTTTTTTGAATTATTATTATCTTTGCTTTTTAATTTAAATTTTCTTAAAATGCTTAATTTTATCTTTTTTAAAGTTTCTCCTAAATATGCTATTGGATCAAATACTAGCTCTACTGCTTTTTCTATCCAAATTTCTAAATTAAATACATTAGTAAATAAAGATACTAACATAATTATAATTAAAAGCGGAATAACTATTAAATTTAAATTATTAAAAAAGTGATTATCATAAATTAAATATGTACTTGCCAATAGAATTATTGGAATTAATAATATTTTGGCTTTATTATTTTCTATTTTATTATTTTTTTCTAATATAAATATTAAATAATAAGTTATTGGAATTATAAATAATAGCATGGATAAACCTATTTGTTTTCCATAAAATAGAACTATACTCCATATTGCTAATATTAATGAAACAATAAAAATATTTCCTTTTTTCATATAAAATACCTCCATAGGAATTATTTCTTATGAAGGTATTTTATCTCTTTTGTTATCGTTTGTCAATAATTTATTATCGTTTTATTTGCATTTTAATTTAAACGTCATCATTTTGCCAATCTCTATTTGTCATACATATTCCATTTGTTTTAAATCCAAATTTATTATAAAATTTTTCTTTATCCAATTCTGTTGTAACTATTTTTCTGCCAAAGCATTTAAATTTTTCTAAGAATTCATTTAACAATAACGTACCTAATCCCTGTTTTTGATATTCTGGTCTTATTAATAAATATGTTAAAAACACATTAATATATCCATCTGATAGTGCACAAATTAATCCTACTAATTTATTTTCATCCCATACGGTCATTACATAATCATTATTTTCTACTGCTTTTTGTAATCTATTTGGATATTTTGCAGATTGCCATTCTACAGAAGAAAATAAACTTTCTAATTGATCTTTATCTATTTTTTTATCATATTTATATTCCATAATTAATCCTCCTTTTTTACATCATACCTAATTTGTACTAAGTCTTCTTTTTCTCTTATAATATTTTTTAATTTTAATTTTTTAATTAAATCTTCTTCTGTAAATAAATTAATCCCATCAGTTACAATTACCGGATTATAATTTATTATTACTTCATCTACTATTCCTTGTTTTAAAAAATCCGTATTTGTTTTTGCTCCGCCAGATATAAATATTTTCTTAAAATTCTTTTCTTTAGCGATTTTTAAACAATCTTCTATTGATTTTGCATAAAAAATATTTTTTGAGTTTATTTCTTGATTAGAATTACTACTTAAAATTATCATATTAATTTTTTCTAAATCTTTTGTGTATTCATCTCCCCAAGTCATTACACTTTCAAATGTTTTTCTTCCCCAAACTAATACATCATAGTTTTTTAGAAATTCTAACATTATCTCCCATCCTCTATCACTTAGGAATTCTTCTTCTCCTTGACTACTTGCAATCATACCATTTATTGAACATGCCATTTCTACTGTTATTTTATTGTCTGAAAATTCTAGAAATTCTGTATCGTTTAAAACTTTTATTTTTTCTTTATATAAATTAATTTTCTTTATTCCTTCTTCGTTTTCTTTATCATAATGTGGATATATATGTTCATCTATAAATCCTAAACCTTCATAGTTTTCGAAAAACACATCATATTTTGGCTTTGTTCCTCTTTTTAAATCAAAATACCATTCTACATTTTCATCTAATATGATACTTCCACAACTTTCACCAATATACATTCCATAATTTAGGAACTCTTTTAATATATTTTTTATATTTGTTTCTTGAATCATTTTAACTAAATTGGCGATACTTCCGCCCATCATATAGCAGATATCATAATTTAATATATTATTTACATTTTCACTATTAATTGTTATTAAATCAGCTTTGATTGCTCCATATGCTATAAATTTTGTTCTATTTTTTTCTCTTTCATTAAAATTTCTTGTTTCATATGTTCCATTGTCAATTATTAATACTTTTTTCCCTTTAATCCTTTGTTCTATAAATTCTTTTGGGAATTTTGTTCCTATAATTCCATTTGATGTGCATATTATATTTTTCATTTTTTACCTCTTACTTATTAAATTAATCTTTCTTATCTTATCATTTTTTTAATTAATTTTCTAGATAAATATTGTATTTAATAATGCCAAACAAGAAAAGTGGCTTCGCCACATGTGCAGATTGCTTCGCAATCGCACGGTCATAGGAAACTTCGGCCTTATTATATATGTAAAAATCTTCGATTTTTCCTATATAATAAAAAACTAGGAAGCTATTGCCTCCTAGAAATCAATCTAATTCAATTTTATAAATATACTAATAATGCATAAAACAATTCAATAAATGTAATTGCTATATATGTAACAGCAAAAACAAAATCTGACTTTTTATGTGAAATAATAGCATCTATACTGGTATTTATTGTTACATAAACTAACATTATAAAAAAAATCATAAATGTAACAATTCTTGAGTAAAAATCTTCTTCAAAAAAGATTTTATACCATATTCCTGTTAATACACAAATTCTTGCAATTATATCAATAAATTTATAAATTTTATTGTTATATAACTTTTTAAATAAATTTATTATTTTCTCGCAAATTCTCTCTATTTTATTTTTAATATTTTCTAATTTTTCTTCATTTTTTTCTAGATATTCTTCATAAAACTTTTTTAAATTATGTGTTTTTATATAATTCTGAAGTTGTTCCAATTCATTATAGAATATCATTGGAACAACATAAATTAAAATCATAATACTTCCAAATACAATGAAGAACATTATTCTTTGGTCGATTTTAGATGAATTATATATATTAAAATATATAATTCCAAGAATTATAGTTGCTACAATAGTAGCTAAGATTTTTAAAATAATCCGCTTCATAACTCTACCTCTCCCTACACTTTTAGATTGATTTTTTTGTTCAACTGATTTTTTAATCTAATAAATTATACCTCATAATTTGCTAAATCACAATATCTGTAAAGTATTCAATACTTTTTAAAATGAAAGTATACATAACAATTATGTATTATTATCTGTTTAAAAGCATTATTACTCTTATCAAATGTAAAAACTTTTATGAGTTACTAATATTAATGATGTGATTTAGTTATTAAAAAAAGTTTTTAGCATAGTATTTCAGATTTTGCGTATTCTGATATACGCCAATCTAGTCTGAAAAATACAAATTTTATATTTGATGTGAGATTCAATAAAAACAATCCCTGTTTTCATTGAAAATATAAGCATTTGTCTGTAATAGTTACTAGAATAGCCAATGTGTAAAACTAACTAAATATAATGTTTTAAAATAGAATAGCTGTTTTCGTTTCATTTTAATTTTCAAAAAGAAAGAATGATGACATTTAACATGCCACCATTCTTTCTTTTTTGTTTTTATGGTTTTTATTTTGGCCAGCACTTGTTTATAATCTGCTGCCATTTTTCCTTTACACGGAATATAATCGACCGCAAATCCTTTTTAAGGATTTCGTCTTCATTCGCCGCCTCGATATGAAGCTCAATCTTCTTGGCATTACCTTCGATTGTAATACCATCTGGCGAGATATACTTTTTCTCTCCAGTTTTAGAGACCTGGAATACTTCTTCCTTCTCGAGAACAGCATATTTCTGCCATTCTCCTTCTTTAAGCAGAATGTCGGCAATTTTTTTGTTTTCTTTTGAATCCTCATACGACATCTCTATCGTAGAAGACTTTACATCTTCTTCCGAAAAGCCAAGTATTTTTATAATCTCCTTGCATATTTCGTCCGGATTCACATGTGTAATTCCAAGCAGATATTCTTCGATTTCATCTGCTTTTTCATGGCCAAAGTTTTCATCTTCCGGAAATGACATCAGCATATTTAATGCTTTATCATCGCCGAAGTTCAGTTTTCTTCTCCAAAAGGTGGGTCTATATGAAGTTTTTAAAGCTGTCTTTCCTACATGTTTATATGTAGTGTCACACCAAATTTCCGGATTTGTGCCACATTTACTTACATTATAATATGTGCTCACTCCTTTCCGGCTGACATAAATCTGGTCGCACGGAAGCTCTGCGTCTTCCTTTACGTGCAACCCAAGAAGACATTCGTCCTCTCCATCTCTCCTGCATTCAAGCATTTTTCTATCAGTTCCTACAATTTCTATTGGAGTTTTCACTCCAACTTTCTCCAAAAAGATAGGAAAGTCTGAAAGACTCCAACCGTTTCTTGCGAGCCACTTTTCTACTATTTCTTTAGCAGAACATTCATAGTTAATTTCTTTCCGTGTTTCCATAAATACTTCTCCTTTAAATATAAATATATATTTATTTGCTACCTGTAGCTATTTTTTCTCCTGCTACATAGGATTACATAAAATATTATATCATACACTTTACATAACATCAAGTTTTTTTACTTTTAATTGGTATGACATGTATTTTTATCATTATTATATATCCGCAATACTTTTCAATTACAATACATTAAGTTTGTTTGATCTTGCTGTACTAAAAAATCTGCAATTTTCTAAAAATTTATTACATAATATGAAAATTCAGATAACTGTCCTGTATTTTTAAAAAACTAGGAGGCTAACACCTCCTAGAAATCAATCTAATTTATATTTTACAAATAATATATTGCTAAAGCATTTAGTATTTCATAATATATTATAGATGCATAAATAATAGCTACGATTATATCTGATTTTTTACGAGTATTAAATGCTTCTATAATATAATTTAAAGTAACAAAACATAACATTACCCAAAATATGATATATATTAGAATTCTCGAATAAAAATCTTCCTTAAAAAAAACTTTATACCATATTGCTAGTATAACACATAACATGCATATTGAATTTATAATTTTATTTATTTTACTATCATAAAAGTTTTTAATGAATTTTTTTATATTCTTGAATATTCTTTTTAGTTTATATACATATTTTTTAAGATATTCTTTGTAAAATTCTCTATACGTATGTGTCTCCATATAATTTTGAAGTTGTTCTAATTCATTATTGAATATTATCCTTGGCACAATCAAAAATAATATCATAACAGTTCCAAATATGATAAAAAACCATATTCTTGGATCAATATTAAATGAATTATATACATTTAATAATATACCTATAATAATTATAATTGCTAAAATAGTAGTTAAAAATTTTAAAATACTCCGCTTCATACCTCTACCTCTCTCATTCCATTTAGATTGATTTTTTGATTCAACTGATTTTATAATCTTTTAAATTATAACTCCAAATTCAGTAAATAACAATATTTTATTGGCTTTTTATAAGTATCATTATTATTCATTTAGTTGTGTGAACTATAATTTGGCAAAGTCAATGAAATGAGGATAATACTTACATAGCATTATCCTCTACTTATGTTACAAAGTTTTAAGTTCCTTTTTTATCTCAGCAATCCTTTTAGATATATATTTATCCATGGATTCGCGAATATTTAAAGGCATTGGTAGACTCACCTCTTTTAATACTTTGGTACCATTATTGTAACCTGTGCTATAGACAACACGTACATCTGAATCATAATTGCCAAGTACATCATTAACATCTTCTAATTTTGTTAACTCTGTTAACAATTCCCGCGCCTTATCTAAGTCCTTTTTTTCAATGTTCATAAGTATTCCTCCTTATAATAATTATTATGTTACTATATGTAAACTCCATAAGGAACTTATAAGAATTTTACAAAAAGAATATATCACAAAGATATTGAAAAGTCTAGAAAATTTCGTAGTACCGATGGTGGTCTCCCCTTCGGGCCGCGTCGTAAAAATAGTCCCCCGGACTATTTTTGTCTTAAGTTTCGTGTCGGCCTTAACCTCCACAAAACTTATACCCTCCTTTTCGAGTCCCACCAATAAAAAAAATTAGCATAGCAAAGCTATGCTTTCGTGGTACCGATGGTGGGACTCGAACCCACATGGTTTCCCGCCAGATTTTGAGTCTGGTGCGTCTGCCAGTTCCGCCACATCGGCATATACATGAAACAAAACCTAAGTTTTGTTTCATTTTATTGACTAATACATATTAGCATATATTTTTTTATTTTGCAATAATTAAATTATTAAATCCTTAAAACTGTTTCCATATTTTAATTTTTCAAGTTCAAATATATCTAATATTGTTGCAGATATATCTGCATATGTTTCTCTTACTCCTAAATTTACTCCGTTTTTTATATTTTTTCCATATACCAAAATAGGAATATATTCTCTATCATGGTCTGTACTTGGAGTTGAAGGATCATTTCCATGGTCTGCAGTAATTATTAATAAATCATCTTCTTGCAAATTGTCCATTATTTCTGGCAATTTATTATCAAAATATTCTAATGCCTTTGCATATCCTTCCACATTATTTCTATGTCCATATAACATATCAAAATCAACTAAATTAGTAAATATTAATTTGGCTTCTTTATCATCTTTAATCTCTTCTATTGTCCTTTCTATTCCGTCTGCATTTCCTTCTGTATGAATTGCTTTAGCTATTCCTCTTCCAGAAAATAAATCTTGTATCTTACCTATTGCAACTACTTTTTCTTTATTTTCTTTTAATACATCAAGCATAGTTCTTCCAAAAGTAGGAAGCTCAAAATCTTTTCTATTATAAGTTCTAGTAAAATTATTTGCATTATCTCCTACAAAAGGCCTTGCTATTACAGTTCCAATATCATATTCTTCTTTACTTAACATTTCTCTTGCTATTTGACAAATTTCATATAATTTTTCTACTGGAATTATATCTTCATGTGCTGCTATTTGAAAAACACTATCTGCAGATGTATACACTATTGGATATCCAGTCTTTAAATGTTCTTCTCCATATTGTTTTAAAAGTTCTGTTCCAGAGCCTACTCCATTATATAATGTTCCTTTTAAACCAGTTTTTTCTTTAAATTCATCTATCATTTTTTTAGGGAAACCATTTGGATATGTTTTAAAAGGTATTTCTTTTACATATCCTGAAATCTCCCAATGTCCTACAGGACTATTTTTACCAGCACATTTTTCTTTTGCCTTTCCAAAATCTCCAATTACCTTTTCTTCTTTTTCTGGAATACTAATTCCATCTATATTATATAGTCCTAATTTTTTCATATTAGGTAAATTTGGATGTGCAATTTCATATATATGACCTAATGTATTTGCACCTACATCCCCATATTTGTCTGCATCTGGCAATTCTCCAATTCCAAAACTATCCAAAACAGTAATTATAACTCTATTTATCATCTTCTTTTTCCTCCTTTTTCTGCTTCTTTAGTTTTAGATTATATTCTTTTACTTTAATTTCTACATTTTGATAATCAAACTTGCTGATTTTCTTATTAATTCTGAATAAGCTATCTTTAGTTTTTGTAAATTCAAATCTTGAATTATCCACTAAAACTAAGTCATTCATTTCCATTCCTTCTGGTAATGTCTTATTGTAATTATCATAATAAATAGTATTAGTTAAAAATATTAATGGCATTCCTTTTTTAATATTTATTCTATATATCATTTCAGTATTCTTAGAGGTTTCATTAATGGCATTTTCTGGATTTATATGATAAACCTCAAATTTGTTTTCATTTAGCCCCGTTTTTAATTTATATAAAGACATATTAACTGGTGCTGTTATTGAATTTAATGCTTTTTCTATATCATCAACTATTTTCTTTAATTTTTCTATAAATCTTTCGATTGTTGTATTTTTATTTACATCAATAACTCTATATTTGTTTTTTTGGATTTCTCTATGCTTTCTACCTGCTAGTACTCTTATTTTAGTTTTATCCTCTGACATTCCTCCAAAAATATCATATTCTTCTTGTGGAAATAATGAACTTACTATTGTTGTTTTTTCTTTAATATCTTTCAACTTATCCTCTAGAATTTTTAGTTCTTTATCTTCTAATTTTTCATTTAACTTTATTATATTTATTAATTCTAATATATCTGTCGTAACTAAGAATATACTATCACATTGTTTCTTAGATAAAGCCTTACGTGTCCTTTTATCCATTAATTTTCCTGTATCTTCTATATCTTCTATATAATCAAAATATTTTTCTAAATTTACGTGGCTCTCTTCTTCTTCTTTTTCTGTTTCTCCTAATATTAGATTATTATCTTTATTTGTAAATCTCCAGAAGTCAAATATACTCTTGTTATGCTCGTTTATTTCATTTATATATGTAGTAGCATTTTTTATTTTTCCGTCCAATACTTTAATTTTGTTTTCTAATGCTTTTACATCCATTTCTAGATTTTTAAATTCTTTATCCTGGCTTTGATATGTCTTTACTAATAATACTAAGTCCTCTATAGTATAAAATGGCTTTGTTCTATCTATTCCATCTTCTTTTCTTAAAATCTTTTCATTTTTTTCTTTATCTTCTTTATTTTCTTCGATTTGTTCTGTTTCTGTGTTTTTTAACTTAAGTTTCTTTTTATTTTTCATAAAAAATCTTATTTTGCCAAAAAAACTTTTTCTACAACTTAAATATAATGTTATTTCCTTTTCTTTAGTATGAAATTCTTCTATTTTACTTTTCTCTAATTGTTCTAATTGTATTTTTTTATCTGCGTATTTATTTGAATTTTTAACAATCTCATCTATTTTTAAATCTATATTATTAAATTCATTTTTTATAAAATTAGTTAAATCTTCATATTTAATTACTTCTTTATTATATAAAAATTCTAAACTTGAATCTTTATTAATCATAACATTAAAATTATACATTCCATTTGTTTCAGTTTGTAATATAAATAATGCTTTTAATAATTTAAAAAATTTAATTGCCTCTTCTTCATTTGAAATAATAATTTTATAGTGACTATATATTTGCTCATAACATATAGTATTTCCTACTATATGTACAGTCATATTTCCAGCTTTATCATATACTTCATATATAAAAGGCCAATCTTTAGTAAAAAGCCATAAATAGTTTTCTGTATCAGAGATTTCATTTCTAGTTAATAAATCACCGCAATATTCTGTATTACAAACAGGTACATAAATATATTTAGCAATATTATTTTTAAAAGCTTTAATTTGCTCTTTTAGCAAATAAAAAAACGCATCATATTCTTCATCTTCTAAGGTTACAAGCATAAAATATTGTTTAGAAATGTCTGAATAATATATTTGCCATAAATAATTTTCACTGTATTTGACTTCAAAAGGTATTTCTTTATTTAATAAATTTTGCTCTTCTGCTATTTTATTTATTTCATTAATATTTAGCTTATTTAGCATTTTTAAAAAAATTGTATTTTTTGCAATATCTTCTTCTGTTTCCAATCTTAAATATGCATAAAGAGGATGTGAATCCTCATATTTTTTGCTAAGCATATCTGATTTATTTCTTGGAGTAATGTATATTTGTATATCTCTTATATCTATATATTTATATATTCTACTTTTATTATCCACAAAGCCTCTAATTGGTCTGAAACTAAGTGGTCTATATTCTTTTATAAAATCAGGAATTTCGTCCAGATTTAAGCCTAAATAGTCTAGATTAGATTCTAACTTTATTTTTTCTTCCTCTGTAACTGTATTCATTTTTACCTCCACGTATTATTCGTTACTTAGTATATCACAATATATTTAATTTTCATAGAAAAAAATTAAAGTTTAAATAAAGCAAAAAGAAACACTATTCTTTAAATTTTTATTTTAAAGAATAGTGTCCCCTTTGTTTATTTTATGCTCTTGGATGTGCTTTTTTATATATATTTTTTAGTCCTTCATCTTGGAATTGCATATATACTTGTGTTGATGAAATATCTGAATGACCTAACATTACTTGAATTGCTTTTAAATCAGCTCCATTTTGTAATAAATGTGTTGCAAAAGAATGTCTTAAAACATGTGGTGTTATATCTTTATCGATATGAGCTTGTTCTTTATAGTATTTAACTATTTTC
This sequence comes from uncultured Clostridia bacterium, assembly GCA_944392175.1. Classification (GTDB taxonomy): domain Bacteria; phylum Bacillota; class Clostridia; order TANB77; family CAG-508; genus Merdicola. The sequence continues at coordinate 12,549 of CALXVT010000022.1, read as the reverse complement.
CAGAAACCTTGTCTTGTTAATCTTTTACCATTTATATTTACAAATAAAGATTTTTCATCTTCACTTTTAATTAAATATGGTCTTGCTTTTTCTATATATTCTTTTAAAGCTTTTATAGAAATTGCACCTAAAGGAATATTTCTTTGTTTATTTGTATGTCTACAACTTACATATCCCTCATTTAAATTAAGATCATCTATATCTAAAGAAATTATCTCTGTAACTCTCATTCCTGTAGCATATGCAAATTCTAACATTGCTTTATCTCTTATTCCTTTTAAATCAACACCTTTAGGTTGTTCTAGTAAAAGTTCTACTTCTTCTGAAGTTAATACACTTGGAACTCTTTTTTCAACCTTTGGAGATTGTATTCCTTCTGTAGGATCTTCTTTTACTTTTTTCATTCTTAATAAATATTGATAAAAAGAACGTATTGATGCTAGATTTCTAGAAATTGTAGATGTCTTTTTTCCAATATTTTTTAAATTACTTAAATATTTTTTAATATCATCTTTATTTACTTTTTGGTATTGTAGATTTTCTTGATTTATATATGACTCATATTGAGTTATGTCTCTTCTATATGATTGTAGTGTATTGTTTGATAATTTTTTGTCCTTTTGTAAAAATTCTAAAAAAAGTTTAATTTGTTTTTCCATTCTACTATCTCCCCTACTGTAAATTTGTTTTATTTATATTAAATCATATTTAATTTAAAATTTGATTATTTACATAACTATATATGTTATATCAAATATATTTAAAATTGTAAATAGCTTTTTGCATAATTTCTAAATATATTTTACTATCAACAATAGAAAATTTGTTGATATATAAACCTCTACAAGTGAAGATAACATAAAAAATATTATTCCTATAATTGAAATTATTGAATGTCTTATTATCTCCAATTTTATGTTTTCTTTTGTTCTATTTTTAAGAATAGCTTGGCATAAATTAGTTCCACTTACAGCTATTAATAATAGTGCTGGTATTATTATAATGTTATGTATTAATATACTACTTATGCAAAAAATAATTCCTTTTCCTGTTGAAAGAGTTAGTATTGCACTAGACATTGTATATCCTATACATAGACCTTTATATAAAACAAAGAAATATACTAATGGTAGTCCTACAATTGTTGTCCCTATAAACCATAGTGTTATTCCCATTATTATATTTCTTTTTAGTGATTCTTTTAGTAATTCATTTTTATCTATGGAATTATTTTCTTTTAATGTAGTTATAAAATTTGTTATATAATCATTTATCTCCTTCTTTTGAGTATCATCAGAATTATTTATAAAAAATACTCCAAGTACAATTCCTATAATAAAAATTAGTAATAACAAAATATATTTTCTTTTATTTATAATTATATTATTTAAAAGTATTTCTTTCCAAACATTTTCTTTCTTTTTCATTTTATCCTCCATAGATTGTTTATACATAATATCTATGTGATAAAATGATTTTTAGAACATATTAATCAATTGTCTTTGTGGAAACTTTACCATAAACGCCTCCACCGCCTGATTCAATTTTTAATTTTCCTTTTCTAGACTCATCTATTATTTTAGCAAGTTTAGTTCCAACTACTCCTTCGATATCATCAAATGATAATTTATGTAGTATATTCATTTCTGTTCCAAAATTGTCCAATAATTTTTCTATTGTCTTATTTCCAAGTCCTGGTACAAATCCTAATGGTGTTTGATAAATGTATTCAGGTCTATTTGCAGGACTTATAGATTTTTCTTTATCTTTTATTAGTTCAATTCTATCAAAAACTCCAAATGTTACTTTAGAACTTCCACAATATGGGCATACTTCAACAGGTTCTTTTGTCTGAATTGTTGAATTACAAGCATCACAATAAGTTCTATGATATTTACCAAGTTTTGGATCTAGACCATAATTTGCTACAACACATCTTCCATCTTCATTTTTTAAAGCTTTTACTAATTCTTTAAAAGATATATCTTCCATTCTTAATTTGTTATATTCCCTTGCAATTTTTGGTAAAGAATGAGCATCTGAATTTGTTACAAAAGTTTTAGTTTCTAATTCTGAAATCATATCTGCTAAATGCGTATCAGAACTTAAACCTAATTCTACTGCAAAAATTTTATCAAATTTTTCTTTAAATATATCTTTCATTCTATCAGTACAATTACCATAATAACTTTTAAAAGGTGTAAACGCATGTGCAGGTACTAATATTCCATTATATTTTTCTACAATATCTATTAACTCGTAACCAGATAAGTCTGATCTTTGTGTACTTAATGTTATATTTTTTATATGTTTACTCATCTCTTTAGAATATGCTTTTATATCTTTTAAATGTGGAAAATAGCATAAATTATGTGCAGCTCCTTTTTTTCCATTTCTACCTTTTTCTGAAGTTTCTGTTTCACTTCCAAGTATTATACAAACTTTATCTTTATATATAATTCCACCATCTTCTAATTCATAAGCATCTCCTGTTTTTAGGAAATTTTCTATATCTTCAATTACATATGGTGATGCACAATCTATAATTCCTACAATATTTATTCCTTTCTTTTCTTCACATTCTTTTGCTATATTTGCAAAATTTAAGCTTTTAGCTGCTGTAATTTTTATTGGTTTATTATTTTCTGATCTTCCAATATGTACATGTAAATCTGCAAAAAATTCGTTCATTTTTTTACCTCCTAATTTTTTAACAATATAATAGTGTGAAAATCAAGCCCACATAGAAATCTTTTATCTCTGTAGGTGGGCCATATATTGGCAAAGCCAATGAATTTTCACACTAATTTTATCCCCATTTAGATTTATCTATTAATTCTGAAAATTTATGATCCTCATCTATTTGCTTTGCAAGTTCGTGCTTTAATCTTCTATCTGCATTTATTTGTTGTTTATTATCTCTTATTCCATCTTTATTAATTTCTATTTTCTTACCTTCTATATACAATTTTTTAGCTGTCATTCTATACTCTATTGCTGCATTAACACCTTTTACTATATCATATTTTGGTAATTCATTAATTTTATTTTTCCATCTTGTTATAATTTTAGCACTATCTATCCCTATTGTTTCTAAATTTTCTACTTCCATTACAAATTCTTTAAATTCTTGAATATATCTATTATCAGTATCTTTTAAATTTTCATTTTCTAATATAAATAATGCTTCAATAGGTGTAAATGCTCTTCTATCGTCTCTATCTAATAACATTCCAAAATTATCTACTATTTCTAAAATATCTCCTTCTTTATCTCTTGGAGTTATATTAGCTATTCTATTAACTTGAGAGCAAATTCTGCAAAATTTCTCATCAAATCCTAATTTTTCTAAATATTCCACGCCATCTTTTATATATGTTTTTTTCTTTTCTTCAGTAAATGTTACACTTTTTTTGCATGCATACATTAAACATGCTGTTAGAACTAAATTTGCATCAACATCTAATTTTGCATGTTCTAAGAACATCCTGCAAATTTCAGTTTTAAATATTACAGTATTATCAAAAAAACATTCATGTTTTCTTTTAAAATATAAAATTATTTTCATTTTTTCAGATATTCTTCTTTCGTTTAATAACATTTCTGCGAAACTACCTTTTTCCATACTAATTACACCTCGCAATTATTTTTTTTCATTATATTCTAATAACATTTTGTTTTCAATAATTTGTAGAAAATGTAATATTTTTGTAATAGAACTTTATAATACAAAAAATAACTCGGAATCTTTCTTCCGAGTTATTTTTTTTATAATACTAAATTTTAATTTTCTTTAATTGTTTTTCTATATCTTTCATACTCTCTTTATTATATATTATGTAGTCTGCATTTTCTTCAAAAAATTCATTAGTATTTTGCATGTTAAGTCTTTTTTCTGCCTCTTCTTTACTTAAACCATCTCTTTTCATTATTCTTTCAATTTGTATATCTCTATCAGCTATAATCGCAATTACAAAATCACAAATTTGATTTAAATTACTTTCGAAAAGCAATGGTGCATTAACTACAATTATATCTTTTTTTAATTTATTAATTTGTCTTTTTATTTCATCGACAACATAAATAAAAGTAAGCCTGTTTAATTCTTCCCTCTTTTTTTCATCTTCAAATATTATACTAGCAAGTTTTTTTCTATTTAATTCTCCTTGTCTATTTATAATATTTGAACCAAAACAATCTACAATAGATTTTAAATACATTGTTCCTTTTTTAGATAATTTTCTTGCTATTTTATCTGCATCTACAATTTCTGCATTATATTTATTTTCTAATATTTCACATAATGTATCTTTTCCTGCTCCTGAGCTTCCTGTTACTCCTATTATTTTCATATGCGTTCCTCCCAACATATATCTATTATATCATATATTTTGGCTTTTTTACATAATATTTCTAAATTTTATAATTCTTTTATCGCTTTTCTAGCAAGTTCATCACATCTATTATTATATTCATTATCACTATGGCCTTTTACCTTTATAAACTCAACTTTATGTGTTTTTACAAGTGAATATAATTCTTCCCAAAGCTCCCTGTTTTTTACAGGTTCTTTTTGTGCATTTTTCCATCCATTTTTTTGCCAATTATATATCCAGCCCTGCTTAAAGCAGTTTACAACATATGCACTATCACTATATACTTTTACATCACATGGGAATTTTAATAATTTTAATGCCTCTATTACTGCTGTTACTTCCATTTCATTATTAGTTGTATCTTTTTTTCCGCCAGATATTTCTTTTTTATTTTCTTTATACATTAGTATTGCTCCCCATCCACCTGGTCCTGGATTTCCTGAGCATGCACCATCTGTGTATATTGTTACTTCTTCCATAAAAACCTCCGCTTTGCTATTTCTTCTTTAAAAAGCTAATATTTGAAAAAATTACCATTTTGTGATATTATATCAATAATTTGTTTTAACTACAATATATTGGAGGTAAATATGAGTAAAGTTTTAGGTATTATTGCAGAATATAATCCATTTCATAATGGTCATGCTTTGCATCTTCTAAAATCTAAAGAAGAAACAAATGCTGATTATACAGTTTGTGTTGTTAGTGGTAATTTCGTACAACGTGGTAATACTTCTATTATAAATAAATGGGTAAAAACAGAAATGGCTTTAAATGAAGGTATTGATCTTGTTATTGAATTACCAACAATTTATGCAGTTTCTAGTGCTGAAAATTTTGCATATGGTGCTATTAAATTATTAAATTCATTAAAAGTAGTAGATACTATTTCATTTGGCTCTGAATCATCTGATATAGACGCTTTAAACAAAATTGCTTCTATAATTTATTCTGAACCTAAGGAATATACTGATTTATTATCTAAAGAATTAAAAAAAGGATTATCTTTTCCTAAAGCTAGAGAAAATGCTTTATTATTATACCTAAACGACACAAATTATGCTGATATATTAACAATGCCAAATAATATTCTTGGAATTGAATATTTAAAAGCCTTAAAAAAACTTAAATCTCATATAAAACCAATATGTATAAAAAGGGAAAAAGCATTTTATAATAGTACTTGTATTGTTGATGAATATGCAAGTGCAACCGCCATTAGAAACATGCTAAGAAATGAGCAATTTAGCGATATAAGAAGAGTTATGCCAAGAAGTTCTTATGATTTATTAGTACAAGAATATGAAAATGGAAATTGTATTCTAGATATTTCAAAATTTGAAAAAGAAATAATTTATACAATTAGGAAATTATCTACAAATGAATTAAAAAGATTCCCAGATATAAATGAAGGACTAGAAAACTCTATTAAAAATGCAGCTAATTCATGTAATAATTTAAAAGAATTAATATTTTTAATAAAGTCAAAACGATATACTCAAACTAGAATACAAAGGATTTTATTAAATATATTATTAAATATACAAAAAAAGGATTTATTACTTGCAAAAAAAAGTCATCCATATATTAGAGTTTTAGGATTTAATTCAAAAGGTAAAGAATTGATTTCTGAAATTTATAAAAATAATCCTAAACTAAATATTGTAACATCAGTAAAAAACTTTATGGATAATTCGAATAATAAAACTGCTAAATATTTACTTAATAAAGATATTTTTGCAAGTGATGTATATACTTTAGGATATGATAAAAACTCATATGCCAGACTAGATTATACAAAAAGAATTATAACTAAGGATTAAAATTTAAGAGCTTTAAGATTATTTCTTAAAGCTCTTTTTCTATATAACTAGATTGCTATCAAATAGCATATATTTTGCTATTTACTTAACAAAATTTTTTCATTATTCCATATATCATTGGTATATTTGTTGGAACTATATATTTAACCTCCATATTCTCAGCTACTTCTAATACTTCTGCAGCCATTGCTCTTGTTGCAAACCACCATTTTGGATCTTCAACTCTATTTCTGATTTCATCCAAGGATATTTCCTTAAAATATTTTTCTGTATCTTTTTTTCTGCATTCAAAACTCATCATAATTGGTTCATCTTCATCATTAAACAAAGTATTTTTTTCATAACTAATTCCAGAATTTAATGCAAATTTAAGATGTCCTCCTCCAGCAAGTATTAATATATCAACTTTATTCTTAGGTAAATTAAGTTTTTTTCTTATAAATTCTCTTACAGTTTTAACCTCTGCTGTTGCCAAATCATTGCCTAAATCTGGAAATTCTTCCATTATATCCATTACACCCATTTTTGTATTTGCCATTTCTATTATTTTGCCATTTTCACATATTGCAATTTCTGTAGAGCCTCCTCCGCCAATAAAAACACCAACTTTTTTATTAATATTTTTAGTAGCACCAATTGCAGTATATTTTGTTTCATCTTCTTGGTTTATTATATGAAATTCTACTCCTGTACTCATTAGAAAGAAATCTAAAAATGCTTTTTTTCTATCTTCTCCTAAACTTCTAAAAATACTTGTACCACATACATAAATATTTTGATATTCCTCTTTTTTCTCTTTCACAAGTTTTATTAATTCTTCTATATCAGATATGTTTAATTTGTTTTCTTCGTTATAATGTTTTTTAAACCATATAGTTTTTTCCTCTATATTTCTTACTTTTACTCCATCGTACAAGTCAACTTTAGTAACTGTTGACCCAACTTCTATAATTAAAATCTCCATTTTTCCCCCTATTTCCATTCTCTGTTTAAATTTTTATTTTCCTTTCTTTTAAGTGCATCTACTAATTTTATATCAAACATTTCAAACATTCCCATTAGGCAAATAAATACATCTACCATTTCATTTTCTAAACTAGAATCCTTAGCTTGTTTTACATCTGTAATTAGCCCTTCATCATTACTTGCTTTTCTAATTTCTTTAGCAAGTTCTCCTACTTCTTCTGTTAAAAGGCACATTCTATTCATTAAAGTAGTTCTAAAATTTCTAGTCTCAATCATATCTTTTATATATTTTTGTACATCATCTACAGAACTTTTATTAGATAATTTATTTAATTCTTCATATAATTCTTTTTTATCCATCTTCTCCTCCTTATAACTTTATGAATTTTACCATTTAAATATTTATTTGTATAGTCTTGTCGCAAAATATTTTTTTAGCTCATATAATGTACAAAGGAGGAATAAAAATGTTTAGAAGATATCCTAAATGTTATTGTATGAATAACACATACAATACAAATAATTCAAATTGTAAAGGAGAAAATGAAGTTTTAGAAACTAGCTGTAATTCGGTTTGCTCTTATGTAGATGAAGATATTGATTCTTGTTCTTGTGGATTTGATGAAGAAACAAATGTATTCCCAGATAATCCTATGCTTGGTCAAAGTTATGTTCCTATTCAACAAATGGATAGAACATTTAAACCATGTGTTGGTTTAAGAATGGGTACAATTTTTCCAGAATTAGTTAGTCCTTATTCACCAGGTCAATCAATGCAACAAATAGACTATATAAGAAATTCAAATACTATAGGAAAGGGGTGTAATAAATGTTAAATGATAATGTAGAATGTAATTGCACTTGTAATTGTGAGTGCAAAAATAATGATTCATGCAGTATGCGTGGCGAAATGCTTCAAAAAATAAGATGTTATATGTTTGCCATAAATGAACTTGCTTTATATTTGGATACTCATCCTGATGATAGAAAAGCTTTATGCTTGCATAAAAAATATTGTCAAGAATTAAAAGAATTAGAAGATAAATATCAAAAAGTATATGGTCCTTTAACAATTAATTACCCTTGTAATAAGTGGAGATGGCTAGAAGAACCTTGGCCATGGGAAGGAGGAAGTTTAAATGTGGACTTATAATAAAACATTACAATATCCTGTTAATATAAAATGTACTAATCCAAGACTTGCAAAAGTTATTATTTCTCAATATGGTGGTCCATACTTCAGTTGGTATTAATATAAACATATTGATTATAGTTTACGTCTTAAAACAATTGGTATAACTACATTTCAGTGGTATGTCCATGACAATCGATTCTAAGGCATTTTTATTTGCATTTAGAGTAATTATATAGCAAAAATTATACATTTTTAGCTAATTTTTTAATTTTTCTAAAACTTTTTGTTTGACTTATGTATTTTAAACTTTCAAAATTTAAAATTAAATAATTTCTGACTAATTTTATATACTCCTTTTTGTTTTTTACATTTAATTCTTTTATCATCTGTAGAGATTTTTCATATGCAGTTTTCATATCCATATTTACCATCTCCTTTAAAGATAGTATAACATTTTATGTTTACTTTGTCGTAAGAAATTTGTCGAAATAAAAAAGTAATTAGAAATTAATCTAATTACTTTTTTATTTTATGTTTATTTTTTTAGTATCTATATCGGCAGAAATTAAATACAAGTTGTTTCTATTAGCTATATCTATCAATAAATTATCATTAAATTCCTGATTTTCGTTTTCTGAAAAAATAGTATCTATATTAGCCTTTTCAAAACCATCATTAATTAGCTTACATCTATCTAGTATTGTATTCTTTACAGTATTTACAATAAATTTATTATTATCTATAAATATTTTTTTATTTCTATAATCTTTTTTATAAATTAAGTTCTTATTACCACTTTTTTTTATCAAATGATTAAATTCTAATTTATGATATCTGTTTATAAATTCACCAATAACCATTGCTGGCACATAAACATTACAACCGCTATCTAATGCAATATTAAATTTTCTAGACATTACTTTTATTTTTTCGGTCTCAGTTTTCAACCTTTGGTCTCCATATAAATATAATAATATATTTGTATCTACTAGATATTCATTTTTTTTATTCACTAAATGTGTCTCATCTACTATTCTATTGCAAATCATCTTTTCCCTCTTTATAATTTTCTATAACTCTTTTTATTGTATCTTGTATTAATTCATTATAGTTTCTTAATTTAAAAAATTTATTTAGAATTTCTGGTTCGTAATTTTTATATAATCCATAAATTACTTTATTTGCAAAAGCTGTATTAATTGATTTAATTCCATCAAAATCTATTATTAAATTTGAATCTCCTTTATAATTTTCCTCTATATATTTAGCAATTTTTTCTCCTTCTTCAGGGTTGTGTGCATATTCATTATTTGTAAAATTTTTAACAACTACTCTTACCTCTTTATTAAACATACTACCTCCTAAAAATCCCAATCATTTTTGCCTCTTCTTATAACTTCAAACATTTTATCTACATCATTTAACATATTAAAGTCAAAATCTATATAAATAGATGTTCCTTGAAATTCATAAGGCAAATTATCTGTTATATTCATTTTATAATTATATTCACCTTTTAACGAAATTATACTAATATCTCCATTATGTTGTTCTATAAATTCAATTACATCTGCTAAGCCTAATCCTCCAGTATCTTTATTTAGATCCTTCGTTGTATTACCCTTTTCTACTGACCATGCAATACTATTGCAGTCATCTAACTTTTTTATTCTTCTAACATTAGTTGGTATTCCTATTCCTAAGTCAACAATTACAAACTTTATTTTGCTTTGGGACTTATATTTTTGTCCACAGCAAAATATTTCATTTGTTTCACCATGTGTTCTTGCATTTATAAATAATTCACTTAAATATGAAGAGATATAATCTATTTCTTTTTCATCTAATTCTAGTTTTGGTGAAAATTCATTTTTTAAATATTCATTAAAACAATTTGTATCTCCTGCATTAAGTTGTTTTTCAAACTGTTTAAACCTAACTGCAAATTCTTTAGTTTCTTCATTTTTCATATTAGCAATTACTTCACAAAAACCATTACTCTTAAAAACTTTATCTATCTCTGGTGAAAACTCTGCTATATAGACCTTCTTGTTAAAATATTTATTAAGTTTATATGCAATTGCTCCAAATAAAGCCACCATTTCACCGGATAGCCAAGTTGTATTTTTAAAATTGAGTATAATTTCATTATCTTCTAATGTTAATAATTTATTATATATTCTAATTAAACTATTCATTCCTTGAAGATTACTATTTATTTTTTTTGGCATATAATATTTATACATTTAATACTCCTAATATTAATATATATCTTTACTCAGCAACTATAGTATATACTATTTTTTTTATTTTGTAAACTTTTTAATTCTAGGAATGTATACAAAAAAAGAGGCATAGTATAACTAAATTACACTACGCCTCTTCTTTTATTTAACTCCACCTTTCCATTTTGCAAAACCTATTTTATAATTATTAGATCCATCAACTTTATATCTTACCATTGGTCTATCTTCAAATATTCCAAAACAATCACATTCTTCTCTAGGATTTAAGTATCCAATTTTCTTTGTTAAACTTGTATCTGCATATATATTTTCTATTGTACTACCATTTACATATTTTCTCACTTCTTCGTCACTTCCTCCACTATAATCTTTTTCTTCTACTGGTTGTGTTTGTAAACCTAATTGTTCTCTTATCTTATTTAAAAATCTTTCCCATCCTAAGTCTAAAGTTCTATGTGGACAATATTTACCATTATAATCTTGATGTTTTGTTACTTTTTCAATTTCCCAATTATATTGTTTTAACAAATATGCTATATAGCAAGCTGCTAAATTCTCTGCTTCATCAAAACGTTCTCCTCCAGATTTACTGTAACAAATTTCTATAGCTATTTGAGTCCTATTTCCTTTTCCACTTCCACCATCTCCACAGTGCCAAGTATTTCTGTTAAAAGGTATTCCTTTAACTACTCTTTTATCATCTACTGCTACATGAAAAGAAACCTTATTGTTATTACCTAGCATATAAGAAACTTCTGACATAGCACTTGCGTCATTTGCTGTATTATGTACGCAAATTCCTTTTGGAGTCATCTCATAAGGACATTTAATAGAATATTTTGATGTCGGACATGTTACGTTAGTTATTTGCATTAACATCATCTCCTATTCCGTCGTTTTCTGTTCCTGAAAAGTCATTTTCATCTATATTCTTTTTATATAATTCTTTGTTAAATTCTACTGTTTCTTCAAATATATTATCATCCATGACTATTCCTCCTTTTTATTTTTTAGTATGTCGCCTAATTTTCCTAAATCAAGTCCTGCTTTCTTCAAGTTTTCTAGTATAGACATTACTTCCATAATGCATATATATATTGTTATTACTTGAGCTACTGCTGTTAGATTAAATGCATATTCTACTACATAACCAATTACAATAGCAACAATTAATAAACATTTATGTAGTAATCCTTCTCTCATTATTTTGCTGTCTACATTTTTATTAATTAATGCCTGTATATATCCTGTAAGTATGTCTAATCCACTGAAAATGAGTGGTGTTATTACTTGCCAAGCTATATTACTAAAACTTAATGTTTGTATTAATTCTTCCATTTCTTCCTCCCATTTTTTATATAAAAAATTAAAGAACATCATAAGTATTAAACTTATTAATGTTCTTTTTATACATAAAACGCATTTATTGAATTTGCTAAATGTTTTGCTGTATTTCCTATTTTACATGCACTTGAATAATTTATAATCGTCAATTTTAATACATCGTTTGATGTTACAGGTATAACTCTAGATTCTGAACAGAATGAATGTCCTCCTGTATTTACTCCAGGTCTATATTGAAATCTTGAAATCTCTTCATTATTTTTAAAAGCTTTACAGATTATATTATTACTCTCACCAAAACCCGAGTCTAAATAAATTTTATAAGATAGAACTATAAATCCTGTTTTTTTACAAATTATAGTATTATTGCTTAATTGAAAATCATTACCTTTTTTATCTTTTTCGTCAAAACTATTTAAATTTACAGTTACTTCTGATCCTACATTTAAATTTTGTGTGGCATTATTATATACTAATATTGCACTTTTATTTTCTAACACTTCAATTTTTTTCTTTAGTGTTAAGATAAGAGGTTCGCTCATTATTGCTCACCTCTTCTCTTTTTATTATTTAAAGTTACTTGTGTGTGTGTGTGTGTGTGTGTGTACTGCACCAAGCGTTACAGCCTTTTTCATATTATCAACTCCTAATTAATATTT
>CALXVT010000021.1 GCA_944392175.1 uncultured Clostridia bacterium | reverse complement strand
TGCTTCTATAGCTCAGTAGGTAGAGCACTTCCATGGTAAGGAAGGGGTCGCCAGTTCGATTCTGGCTGGAAGCTCCAAAAATATAACAACTTACGAACTATAAGGTTTGTAGGTTGTTTTTTTGTATTTTTACGTATACCAAAAGGTTAAGGTACGAAAGGATGACCTTTTTTATGATTGAATTTAAGATAATATTAGAATACAAAGTAAATGAAATACATAGTAAAACATTCTATATTAAAGAACATATATTTATTCAATAGTATTAAAATTGCCTATTGTAAAAATAAATAAATTTGATATAATATTTAAATACCATATTAACATAATAGGGAGATTGAATATGAGTAGTGCCAAGGAATATTTTGGAACAGATTTTGTAAAAAAAATATATGAAATGTTTGAAAGAGCTGAACAAGAAGGTAAATTTGTATTTATTCATGGTGCTCCTTCCCCTGATGATGCAATAAATATAGCATTAAATGGTTTAGAATGTGATTATCCAGAATTACTATATACTGCAGAATTAATGAATAAAAATGATAAATTATTATTTGAAAAATTAAAAAGCTGGCCACATTGGGATTTGAAATATTTATTAACTATATTTGTTCCTAAAAGTTCAGGAAAAGGAGGAATTCCAATATGGAATGAGGATTCAGATGGACTATTTCGTTTATCGCCACATTTTATTAATGGAATTATTGATGTAAATAAAAAGTCAATAGTAAAAAATCCTAAATATGATCCATTAAAAAATATTGAAGCAACAATAGAAGATAGAAGCTTTGAAACTAAAACTGGAAAATTTATTCAAATAAGTTTACCACAAAATGAATTGGAATTTTATGAAGAGGATTCACAAGACGATGAGAGAGATTAATGCAAAGATTAGACATTAGTATATATAAGTATTCTAATTGTACCAATCAAATATTGTCTTTGATATTAGTGCAATTGAAAAATCTTTAAGATAGTTTCTAATATTTCTAGAAAGAGAAAAAAGTTAGTAATTTTTTATGTGATTCGCACTAAAAAATATATATAAAATAAAGGGGGAGAAAATTTAATATATGAAGAAAAAATATGTAATAATTATAATTGCAGTTATTTTAGTTTGTTGTTTAATAGGTATTACTATAAAATTTATAAATAATAAAAAACAAACTGAAGAAGCTATACAATTTTTTGAAGAACAGGTGGGCATGCAAATTCTTGTAGATAGTTCTTATGAAAATATAAACGAAATGCAAGAAAAATTACAAAATATGGACTTTGTAAAAAATGTAAGATTAGTTTCTAAAGATGAAGCATTTGAGAATCTTAAAAATTCATTTAACAGTGATCTTTTAAATGATTTTTCAAGTGATATGTTTAGAAATGAATTTATTATAACCTTTGATATAGATGATGTAAAAGATTTTGAAGAATTAAAAAAGGTAGAAGAAAATATAAAAAATATTGATGGAATTTACAGCGTGGACTCAGGATCTATTGATGAATTTATTAATGCATATGAAACAGAGGGTGTTAAAGGGATAATAAAAATTAAAGATAAATATAAAGAATTAGAAGAACAAATGAAAGAATATAATAATATGTAAAATCAAAAGCAGACTACTTATGTAGTATGCTTTTGACAATGTGCGACAGGCATGTCGTTTAGCTAATCGGTGAAAGTCCGTAGTGGAGGTAGATATCGCCAACCACATAGAGAAACACAAGCTAGCCATCGTGAGGTGGAAGTGGAGGAAGTGTGTATCAAAATCATGGCTCGATGTACAAAAACTTGATACTAAGGCTGTATAAGAGGGTAAGGCTACATTTCAAGTCAAAGCCCAAAAGATATACGTAACCTTATGCAGTAAATCAAGCGAGTAAGTGAGGAAAGTTAAATGACTTATCTTGTGAGGTCTTGTGAACATTAGAAATAATGGTCGAAAATGGTTTATCACAAGAAGTCAGCAGAGGTCATAGTAGAAATTTTTTTTTTTTTTTTTTTTTTTCGAAGGACTGAACAATTTGTAGTGTTTTCACTACCTAAAATTTAGTGATAGATAATAGTTAGAATGTGTTAATGAGGAGAGTATGAGCGTATCTCAAAGGGTTACTCAAAATCAATGATTTATCTATCTACGGAAAGGAAAAGAGGAAACAGATATGGAATTTTTAGAAGAAATACTTAGCCCAGACAACTTAAACAAGGCATACAAGAAAGTAGTATCAAACAAAGGAGTAGCAGGAGTTGATGGAATAACAGTAGAAGAAGAATTTGATTATCTAAAAGAAAATAAAGACAGAATATTAAATCAAATAAGAAAAAGAAGATATAAACCACAACCTGTGAAAAGAGTTCAAATACCAAAAGAGAATGGAAAGATGAGAAATCTAGGAATACCAACAGTAACAGATAGAATAATACAACAAGCAATAGTACAGGTAGTAAGTCCAATATTTGAAAGACAATTTAATGATAACAGCTTTGGATTTAGACCAAATAGAAGTTGTGAGCAAGCAGTAATAAGGGCATTAGAATATCTAAATGATGGGTATGAATGGATAGTAGACATAGACTTAGAAAGGTTCTTTGATACAGTAAATCAAGATAGATTAATAACAATAATAGGAAAGACAATAAAAGACGGAGATGTAGTATCATTAATAAGGAAGTATCTAAGTGCGGGAGTAATGGAAAATGGAATAGTAAAAGCAACGGAAGTAGGAACACCACAAGGGGGAAACTTAAGTCCATTACTAAGCAATATAATGTTAAATGAACTTGATAAGGAACTAGAGGAAAGAGGACTAAACTTTGTAAGGTACGCGGATGATTGTATAATACTTGTAAAAAGTGAAAAAGCAGCAAACCGAGTTTTAACATCAATAACAAAATTTATTGAGAAGAAACTAGGGTTAAAAGTAAATGCAGAGAAAAGTAAAGTAACAAGACCAACCAAAACGAAATACTTAGGATTTAGCTTTTGGATGTCAAAAAGTGGAAAATGGAAACCAAAACCACATCTAAAATCATATCAAAAGTTAATAAGAAAACTAAAGCAACTAACAGACAGAAGCTGGAGTATAAGTCTAGATAACAGAATAAGGAAAATAAATTACTTAGTAAGAGGTTGGATAAATTACTTTAGAATAGCAAATATGAAAAGCAAAATAACTGAAATTGATAAACATCTAAGAACAAGAATAAGAGTAATAATCTGGAAACAGTGGAAAAAGATAAGCAAAAGGCAAAAAGCACTAGAACAACTAGGAGTAGAAACAGAATTAGCTCATAATATAGCTTGTTCAAGAAAAGGGTATCAACTAATTTGTAAGACCGATTGGTTAAAATTTGCGATTAATATAGAGAGGTTAAGAAAAAGAGGTCTAGTATTTCTACTAGACCAATATATAAAAGTACATATTGAATGTACAAATTGAACCGCCACTTGCGAGAACCGCTTGAGTGGTGGTGTGAGAGGGGAAAAATTCATTAAGAATTATCCTCTACTCAATTGATAATCTCAAAACAATTATTAGTTTTTATATGTATTACCATATCTATTTAAGTATAATATGCGTTTTACATAAAAAATTGACAAAATGATTAAAAATTACTAATAAAAGTGATATAATAAATTTTAGGTCGCTGTTTATTTTTATACAGAAATGCCAATATATTAATTACTTTATGGCTAGCTGTATAAACCACAGAAAAACAGGAGGAAAAAGAAATGAGAGATGCCTGGAGAGATGATACTGCATGGCTCAAAAAGCACTTAACACTTTGTGGATATGAAGTGATAGACTTGACATATTTGCGTCAAGAGAAAATCGAGCACAGACTCGAAGACTTATATTCTGCAAAGCTGCGGCTTTTTGGACAGGTAGTAGAAAGGCTTGTATGAAAGCATGTTACTCGCTTCGGACAGAGTCTGGATATGTATTCAAAAAATATTCAGGTAATTGACATGCTTGGAGAAGGCGATGAAGTGATTTTCCCTAGAAGCGATGGAAAAGAAATGTAGAATAAAATTTGATAATAGATAATATACATATCAGGATTTTAGTAAAAGACTTGTTCACATAACGAATTTGTGATACAATAAAAAACAGACACTGTTGAAATAAAAAATAAGGAGGAATAACTTACTATGTTAGCAAAAGACAGAGTGTTTTGGAAGAATGTGTCAGAAAGCTTGGGGCAAAAGTCGAAATTTGATGAAGAATTGCGGGAACTCTTGGGTAAAAGAGTAGAAGAATTTAACTCAGATTCGGATAACCTCGAAAACACGGAAAAAGAAATTCGTATTTATTGCGAAGTAATAGGTGCAATTATGGCACTAAAAAAAGCTGCTGAAGTAGCGTTTGAAAGCGATTGCAAAAAAATCTCTGCACAAGTGGTTATGCAGGAAAAATGGCCAGAAGAAGTATGGAAAAGGTTACATACATACTTCGATTGCAGAGGAATCGAATATGAATTTGATGAAAAGAGTAAAGAAATCATTCTTTTCCGTAACGAGGAGTTTGAAGATTACTTGGGAGATGACTTCGATTATCTGGACGAATATGGCAATCCTGTTTTTGAAGAAAATGGAAGTATGCCGTGCACGAACTGTGTGGAGTGTCTGGGCGAGGAAAATTGCACAAAAAGGTAAATACATCCAAAAAACTGTCAGTGGAAGGAAGCTAAAACAAAATAGCTTCCTTTTACATTGTTTAAGAGTTATATAAAAAATAATCTTGAAACTATACTTAAATTATGGTATATTAACAGTTGAATAAAGGAGAGATAAAAATGAAAATTGGAATAGTAGGACTTCCTAATGTAGGAAAAAGTACAATGTTTAATGCAATAACAAAAGCTGGTGCAGAATGTGCAAATTATCCTTTTTGTACAATAGAACCAAATGTTGGAATGGTACCAGTACCAGATGAAAGATTAGATAATTTAGCCAAAATTTATAATCCGGAAAAAATAACACATGCAGTAATAGAATTTGTAGATATAGCAGGTTTAGTAAAAGGTGCAAGCAAAGGAGAAGGATTAGGAAATAAATTTTTGTCACATATAAGAGAAGTAGATAGTATATTAGAGGTTGTAAGATGTTTTGAAGATCCTAATATAGTACATGTAGATGGTTCTATAGATCCAATAAGAGATATAGAAACAATTAATTTAGAATTAGTCTTAGCTGATTTAGAGACAGTAAATAAAAGAATAGATAGAGCTAAAAAAATGCTAAAAGGCGATAAATCTTATCAGTCAGAAGTTGATTTACTAGAAAAAGTAAAGAAGACACTAGAAGATGGAAAACCTGCTAGAATTTTAGATTTATCAAAAGAAGAACAAGAAATAATAAGAGATAGTTTTTTACTAACAATGAAACCTATTCTATATGTTGCTAACGTTTCTGAAAATGAAATCAGTGAAGACAATGAATATGTTAAAAAAGTAAAAGAATATGCAAATAATGAAAATGCAAAAGTTATAAAATTATGTGTAAAAATAGAAGAAGAATTATCAGGATTAGATGATGATGATAAAAAAGAGATGTTAGAAGCATTAGGAATGCAAGAATCTGGATTAGATAAAGTTATAAAAGAAAGCTATGATTTATTAGGATTAATGTCATTTTTAACTGCTGGAGAACCAGAAGTTAGAGCATGGACAATAAAAAAAGGAACTAAAGCACCAGAAGCAGCAGGAAAAATCCATTCTGATATACAAAGAGGATTTATTAGAGCAGAAGTAGTATCTTATGATGATTTGGTAAGACTTGGCTCTATGAATGAAGCAAAAGAAAAAGGACTAGTTCGTTCAGAGGGAAAAGATTATATTATGCAAGATGGGGATGTAGTTTTATTTAGATTTAATGTATAAAAAAGAAAATTACATAAAAAATGTACAAAATATCTTGCAATTTATCTGATTTTGTAGTATAGTTATAAATAGTATTGAGTATACTATTACAAAAGAAAGAAAAGTTTTTAGGGAAAGTAGGTAGTAAAATGAAGAGAGATGTTTTAATTAAAGGATTTTTATTAATTGCTATTTTAATAAGCATAGTTGCAATAACATTGGATGTTAACGCAGACGCTATAGTTCTTGCAGAACCAGGAAATAATACTGCAGCTGAATCTGCAACTACTACAGATAATACACCAGCTAATAATACAACAAATGAAGCAGGAGTATCTTCAACATTAACACCAACAGTTAACAATGCAAATACAAATACTAATACTAATTTACCAAAAACTGGTTTAGAAGATAATACAATGCTATATATAGTATTAGGAGTATCAGCAGTAGCAGCAATATATGCTTATAAAAAAGTAAGAGATTATAAAGGAATTTAATTAATTATATAAATATACATATTAAATAGACTAGTTTGGCTAGTCTATTTTTGTTTATATAAATAAATTTCACATAAAATTGCTGCGCAATTTTGACGAACGAACATTTCTTAGCTGTGCGAAGCAAAGCAAGCTAGAGATAAGTTATACTATGAAAAGGCGGGCATGCAAGTTATTTAAAAGGTTATAAAACTTTAATTGTGCTCTTTCTGTTCTCTTCGCTTAATAGAAATTTAAAATATTACAAGACATATTAAATTTAAACTTTACACATTTTAATTAAAAATCAAATTAATAAAAATAATTGAAAACTTATAAATTTATTAAATATATAAAATTTTATGGACTTTTTAATAAAATTAGCTTAAAATAAATAAAGCATAGGAGGGAAGAAAATGAATATATGGCATGATATATCAGCAGATAGAATTAAAAAAGATGATTTTATTGCTGTAGTAGAAATAGAAAAAGGTGGAAGTAATAAATATGAATTAGATAAAGCAACTGGATTATTAAAACTTGATAGAGTTTTATATACAGCAACACATTATCCTGCTAATTATGGTTTTATACCAAGAACATATGCAGACGATGGAGATCCATTAGATGTTTTGGTAATATGCCAAGAAAAGATTGTTCCATTAACATTAGTAGAATGTTATCCAGTGGGAGTAATGATAATGACAGACAGTGATGCTTTAGATGAAAAAATAATAGCAATACCAAAGTCAGATCCTTTTTTAAATGAATATAAAGATATAAATGATTTACCATCACAATTATCTGCAGAAATAATGCACTTTTTTGAGGTATACAAACAATTAGAAAATAAAAAAACAGAAGTAAAAGAAATGCTAGGAAGAGAAGAAGCAGAGAAAATTATAGAAAAATGTATAAATAATTATAAGGAGAAATTTTTAAAATAAAAGTAAGGGGAAAAAGAGATGTTAGAAAGAGTTATTTTTAATATATTGTCCTTTTCTCTTTTTATATTAATCTTTTCAAAACTAATAAGAAAAAATGATACTGCTTATGTAGTACCAATTTCATTAGAAGCTTTAGGAATTGCAATAGGATTAATAGAAATATTATTAGGAAAATATTTAGGGACGTTTATAAGGGTAATAACATATATTTTAGCAATATTATTACCGCTTGCAATAATAATATTAGAGAAATATGGATTTAATGTTTCAGAAATAATATATTTAATAAGTGCAAGAATGTTTAATTTGTTTAAAAATAGTAAAAAATCAAAAACATTATTGTTGAATTTAATAAATAAATATCCAGAAAGTTATAATGGACATAAATTATTAGCACAAACTTATGAAAAAGAAGGCGGAATGAGGAAGGCAATAGATGAATATGTAAAAGCTATTGAGATTAATAAAAAAGATTATGAATCTTATTATAGAATAGCAGTATTATTAGAAAGCCTTGGAAAAAAAGAAGAATCTATAGAAATGCTAAATAATTTAATACACATTCAACCAGATAATTATGAAGCATCAAAATTGTTGGGAGATTTGTTGTGCGAGCAAGAAAATTTTAAAGAAGCAATTAATGTTTACATGAATGCTTTAAAATATAATAAAGATAATTTTGAAATTTATTATAATCTTGGAATTGCATATACAAGATTAAATGATTTTAAAAATGCTAAAATTTATTATGATAAAGCTGCAACAATAAATGCTTTAAATTACAAGGGATATTATAATTTAGGAATTATATCTTTATTATATGATGATATAGATGAAGCAGAAAAATATTTCTTAGAAGGTTTAAAAGTAGAGGACACAGAACCAGAAAGCTGTTATCAATTAGCGAGAATTTATTTAATTAGAGGAGAAAAAGAAAAAGCTATTACATATTTAGATCGAGCAGTAAGCTTAGATAGTTCTTTTGCTAAAAAAGCAGCTAAAGATCCAATATTTATAACAATTCAAAGATATATTCCTAAAAATATAAATGAAAAAATTCGTAAAAATATAAAAATGACAAAATTGGAATTAGATACTAAAAAACATTTGGAAGATACTTCATACATAGTTGGAAGAATAAGTAAGAATGATATAAAAAATATGAATATAAATAAAGAAAAAGGAATAGACTTACAAAAAGAAGAAAGAGAAGATTAAGGAGGATAATTATGAAAAATATTTCTATTATTGGAGGAGACCTTAGAATTGCTAAACTTGCAGAAATGATGTATATAGATGGATATAATATATATACATATGGATTGGAAAAAGCAAAAATAAACAATAATGTTAATAAATGCAATAGCTTAGAAGAGGTAACTAGTAAATCAGATATAATTGTAAGTTCAATTCCGCTTACAGGAGATGAAGTAAATATAAATGCACCTTTTGGTGACAAAAAAATTAATATAGATGAACTTATTCCATATCTAAAAGGAAAAACTTTTATTGCGGGAAGAATTGAAGATAATTTGTTAAATAAAATGAAAGATATCAATGTAATAGATTTATTAAAAAGGGAAGAATTAACCGTATTAAATACTATTTCAACTGCTGAAGGAGCTATTCAAATAGCAATGGAAGAATCTACAAAGACTATACATGGAAGCAAAATTTTAGTTATGGGATTTGGAAGAGTAAGTAAGATATTATCAAATATGCTAAAAGGAATCGGAGCAGAAGTATATTGTGAAACTACAAAAACAGTAAATTGTTCTTGGATAAAAGCATATGGATATAAGCCTATTTTATTAGACGAACTAGATAGTTCATTAGGAAAATTTGACATTATAATAAATACAATACCACATATTATTTTAGATAAAGATAAACTAAGTTTGGTTAATAAAGATTGTATTATTATAGATATTGCATCAAATCCTGGAGGAGTAGATAAAAATGCAGCAAGACAACTTGGAATAAAACTAATTTGGGCACTTTCTTTGCCAGGAAAAGTTGCCCCAATAACATCTGCTGAATTTATAAAAGAAACATTAGAAAATATATTAAAAGATATAAAAAAATAAGTAATAAAGGAGCAAATAGCAATGATGGAAATTACAGTATTTAGAGCAATAATATTAGGTGCAGTACAGGGATTAACAGAATTATTACCAATATCAAGCTCAGCGCATCTGTTTTTTATACCTTGGCTTTTTAACTGGGGAGAAATAGGAGATTTTGATGTAGCACTTCATTTTGGAACATTATTAGCTATTGGTATATTCTTTTTTAAAGATTGGTTAAAACTAATTAAAGGAGGATATGATCAAGTTGTTAATAAGAAAAAAACATTTGAAGGAAAAATGTTTTGGTATATAGTTTTTGCAACAATACCTGGAGGAATAATTGGATATTTATTAGATAAATATTGTGCAGATGTATTAACAAATCCACAAATTATAGGTATAGCATTAATATTTATGGGTATAATTTTATATGTTGTTGATAAAAAAGCTAAAAATAAAATAAAGTATCAAAATATGAATTTTAAGCAAACTTTTTTAATAGGACTTTCACAAGCTTTAGCTTTTATACCAGGAGTATCAAGATCAGGAGTAACTATGACAACAGCTAGAGCAATGGGAATAGAAAGAGAATCAGCTGCTAAATATTCATTTATGTTATCTGCACCAATAGTATTAGCTGCTACAATTTTTAAAATAAAAGATTTTGTATTTAGTTTTCCTTTTTTTGTAGGAGTTTTGGTAAGCTTTTTAGTAGGAATAGTTGTTATAAAATTCTTGTTGAAATTCTTACAAAAAGGTAGCTTTAAAGGATTTGCGGTTTATAGAATTATTATAGGTATAATTATTTTAATTGTATATTTATCAAGAGTATAATTATAAATTATCTAATAAAAATCCAAAAAAAACGAATGTAAAAGACATTCGTTTTTTTCGTATAGTAAGAAAAGATTAAATTATAATTATATAATTTAAAAAAATTACAACTCGCACGGATAGTTTTTTGTTTTATCCAATAAAATAATTATGAAAATTCACATTAATAAAATTGTTATTTTTTTCTGTTATATTTGTTCTAGTTAAAACTCGAATTGTTAAGAAAAAAGGGCAACTACATGGATTTGTCTTTGGCAATAAATATAATTAAAAAATAAAAAAAATACCTGTAAATTCTTGCTATTTTGGAGATAGTATT
This sequence comes from uncultured Clostridia bacterium, assembly GCA_944392175.1. Lineage (GTDB taxonomy): Bacteria > Bacillota > Clostridia > TANB77 > CAG-508 > Merdicola. Next base: position 19,455 of record CALXVT010000021.1, on the reverse strand, counting down.
GTATGATTATATAGTATAAGAAATCTAGCAGAAAGGGGCTAAAACCTAATGAAAAATATAGTAATAAAAGTATTTTTGTGTTTAGTAATAATTGGTATAACATTATTAGGTTCACAAGTAAGTTATGCAGATTCTGTAAACCAATTAGAACCACAAGGAGCAGGACAATTAGTTCAAATAAAAGAAAATTCAGAAAAAAAATTAGAAGATTATAAAGAAGAATATGGGTCTGATGCATATGGAATTGCAGCATATATATTAAATGTAGTAAGAATTTATAGTATACCAGTATGCTTTATAGGTATAGCTATTGGAGGTATTTATCAAGTAATAGGAATTCGTAAATTAGACGAAAGAGATAGAGGATTCGGAATTATGATAGGCTGTATTACAGTTCTAGTAATAACACAATTATTACCACTTATTTTTGCTATAGTTGTAAAAGGTTGGAGGGGTTAAACAAATGAAAATATTATTTGCAGTAAATAATGAGAAAGTTTCAAAATCTATTATAAAGAAATATCAGGATGAGTATAAAGAAATAATATCTTATAAAAATGTATATTATTTCAATGCAATTTTAAAAGAACTACAAAAAGACAAGTCTTATGATAGAATAATTATAAGTGAAGATTTGGAACCATTTACTAATAATAATTTTGAACAAATAGATAAATTTATTTTTGAAAAATTGGATGACATTAGTGATGAGGCTACAAACTCTACGAGGTCTGACACACCAATTATTTTAATTTGTACAGATAGACGTACAAAATCAGATGATATTTTGGTAAAATTATTTAGTATAGGAATTTATAATGCTTTAATAGGAACAGATAGAAATATAGACGAAATCTGTAAACTTTTAAAAGTACCAAGAACAAAAAAAGAAGCTAAAATTTATTATAAAATTGATTCAGAAGAAGTTGCATATCAATCTGAAAATGAAAATGATGTTAGTGAATCAGAAATTCAAAGTATTTTATCACATTATAAAAAAATAGGAAAAGATGAACAAAAATGTGTGGATGCATTTGATTCTATAGCTGAACAATACACCGATGTTCAATTAAAAGTAATAGCTAGTGTATTGCCATTAAACGTAAAAGCAATACTTGAAGAAAAATCACCTAAATATCAACAAATAATGACTTTAATTGGCGGAAAGAGAACAGGAAATTATACGGCTACAAAAAATGCTGAAAAAGATGAAAGTGGAATAAAAATTGGTTTTATAGAAAATACAAAGAAAAATCCTAATTTAGGACCAGTAATTATTCCATCAACTGTAAATACAAAAAATGTTAAAAAAGTGTCAAAAAGAGTGCAAACTAATTCAGGAGTAAACATACCAGAAGCAATAGTTGCACCAACACCTGAAATCCCAACTATTACAGGAAGTGAAAAAAACGAAAAATTGAATTCTAATAAATCAGATATTCCTGATTTAGATGATATTCTTGCAAAAGCAGAGGCAGAAAAACCAAAAAGAAGAGGAAGACCTCCTAAGGCAAAAAGTAATACAGGGGAAGAAGAAACAGTAGATAAGCCAAAAAGAAAAAGAGGAAGACCTCCCAAGGCTAAAGAAAATACAATTCCAGGATTAGATGACGAAGACAATAACAATAATGTAAGTACAGGAATAATTCCAGGATTTGATGATGAAGATGACAAAAATAATGTAAGCACAGGAACAATTCCAGGATTTGATGATGAAGATGATGACAATAATGTAAGCACAGGCATGATTCCAGGATTTGACGACGATGAAGACGATGATAATAATGTAAGCACAGGAACAATTCCAGGATTTGATGATGAAGATGACAAAAATAATGTAAGCATAGGAACAATCCCAGGATTTGATGATGAAGACGATGACAACAATGTAAGCACAGGAACAATTCCAGGATTTGATGATGAAGACGATGATAATAATGTAAATACAGGAACAATTCCAGGATTTGACGATGAAGATGATGACAATAATAATCTAAGTACAGGAACGATTCCGGGATTTGATGATGCTGATGGCAAAAATAATGTAAGCACAGGAACAATTCCAGGATTTGATGACAAAAATGATGTTAAAACTATTACAAATCAACAACCAATAAATCCAGTTAATAACTATAGAAATAATGATAGATACAATCAAAATACAGGTCTATCAAGAATGAGAAGAAACTATCCTACAGATAAAATAAATGCATTAATAACAAAAGAGAAAAAAATAGTTACTTTTGTAGGAACAAGTAAAAATGGTACATCTTTCTTAATTAATAATATTGCAGATAGTTTATCAAAAAAAGGAATAGATGTTGCGATTTTAGATGCTACAAAGAATAGAAATGCTTATTATATATACACAGAAAATGAAGAAGAAAAAAGACAAATTGCAGAAAAAAGCATACCAAATCTAATTAATGGTGTTGCAGCAGGTTTAAAAGTAAGTAAAACATTAACAGTCTATACAGCTTTACCAGATGATGATATAGAGATGGAAAGATATGAGGAAATTTTATCAACACTTGTAAAAAATCATTCACTAATATTAATTGATTGTGATTTTAATACAGACTTTGGATATTTTGCAGCTTCACAAGAAATTTATTTAGTACAAAGTATGGATATACTTACAATACAACCACTTACAGCATTTTTAAGAGATTTACAGAGTAAAAATATATATAAACCAGAAAATTTAAGAATTGTAATAAATAAAGAATTAAATGTAAGAACATTAACTGTAAAAACAATAATTGGTGGAATTTCGTTTTATAATGATCCAGCAATGTCTTTTATGAGGGAATTATTTAATAGAGATACTGCTAAATATTGTACAATACCTTTTAATATAGAAGCATATTCAAAATATTTGGAAGGATTGGTAAATTGTAAAATATCAGTTGGAGGATATTCTAAAGAATTTCTACAAGCTTTAAGAACACTAGAAAATATGGTTTATCCATTATTAGATACAGCTTCACCTTCAAATAGTGCAGTACAAACGAACTATGGTGGAACTAGGTTTTCAAGTGAGATGAATGATACATTAAGTCAAATGAAAAGAAATTTTTAAAGTTAGAGGTGAAAAGTTTTGTCAGTAGCAATATTAGTAACTATAGTTGTACTAGTTTGTATAATAGTAGCATTAATGGCATATAATGTTTCTATTCATAAAAAAATTAGTAAATTTAGTAATATAAGCGAAAAAATAAATGGATTAAACGTTTTACAAAATTTTATGGATACAATAGGTGAATATTCTAGTGTGGAAGAAAAGATTCAAAAAATTAATGATATTATTTTAAATAAATATAGTATCTTAAAATATTCTACAATAGTAGTATTTGATGGAGCAGAATACCAATTAAAAGCATCAAATGTTGATCAAAAACATTGGCAATCTTTAACAAGATTAGGAGAAGAAGAAATATTTAAAGATAGCATAGCAACAGCTACTCCTAAATATGTTACAGTAGAAAAAGAAACAGAAAAATTGCCTTATCAAAAAATGGAGTTTGGAAGAGCAAAATCTGCAATGTTCTTCCCTCTATACATAGATAATGTTTATATTGGCTATTGGTTAATAGAAAGTAGTGAGATACATGCTTTTGATAATATCGATACTGCAATAATAGAAGTAATAAGAGATAACATAGTAACAATCTTAAAAACAGTTCAATATCAAAATACTGTAGAAAATACTGTAAGAAAGGATTTGTTTACAGGATTAAAATCAGCAGAATATTTATATGGTTTAGGAAAACAAAAAATAGATCAATATACGATTTCTACAGTTTGTATGTTTAGAATTACTAATATAGAAGAAATAAATGAAAGAGTAAGTAGACATTTAGGAAACAAAGTAATTACAGAAGTAAGTAATTTTTTTGAGAATAATATATCAAGTGAATATTTATTTGTAAGATATATGGGACCAAAATTTGTAATAGTATTTTCTGGAGTACAATCAGAAGATGTTGCTAATTTCCTAGAAGACATTAAAGCTCAAATAGAAGAAATGAAAATTCATCCAGATTTAGATGATAGAGCAATTGCAAATGTAAAAAATAAAGAGGATATATATGTAAGTCCAAGACTTAATTTTGTATTGACATCTTATTATAAAGGAACATCTATGGATGGTTTAACAAAGAAATTAGAAGAATATATTGATAATGCAGATAAATCAGAAAGTGATATAAATTATATTTAAAAGGAGTGGTATTAATGGGAAACTTTGATAAAACAATGAGTTTTAAAGTTGAACGTGATAAAAATGTAAAGGTAAAAGAAATACTTAAAGAAGTATATGATGCCTTAGCAGAAAAAGGATATAATCCAATTAACCAAATAGTTGGTTATATACTTTCTGGTGATCCAACATATATAACAAGTTATAATGATGCTAGAAATAAAATTAGATTAATTGAAAGAGACGAACTATTAGAAAAAATGGTAAAAAATTATATAGGATTAGAAGAAGATAAATAGTATGAGAATATTAGGAATTGATTATGGTGATGTAAGAACAGGAATAGCTATAACAGATAGCTTAGGAATTACAGCACAAGGTTTAGAAACTATAAATAACAATAATAGTGATAGAGTTTTACTAAAAAGGTTAGAAGAAATAATAAATCAATATGAAGTCGAGACTATTGTAATTGGAATGCCACTTAATTTAAAAGGTGAAAAAACTGTAAGAGCAGAAAAAACAGAAAAGTTTATACATAAATTAAAATGTAAATTTAACAAAATACCAATAGAAATAGTTGATGAAAGATTAACAACAGTACAAGCTCATAAGACAATGAATTTTTTAGATGTTGATAAACGAAAAAAGAAAAATATTGTAGATACTATTGCTGCTGTTTATATTTTAGAAACTTATTTAGGAAAACTAAATAAAAAGTAGTTGCAAATTTGCAGAAAATAGTATATGATATTAAAAATTGAAAATAATAATTTAAAGATATCGAAAGGAGAAAAATATGAGCGAAGATATCAATAATACACCAAATAATGGTGAAGAATTAGAAAATATCATAATATTAAATGATGAAGATGGTAATGAAGTAAGATTTGAATTTTTAGATTTAATAGATTATGAAAATGAAGAATATGTTGTATTATTACCAACAGATGAAGATGACAATGATGAAGTTGTTATTTTAAAAGTAGAAGATGTAGAAGGAAATCCAGAATTGGAAACATATGTAAGTGTAGATGATGAAGATACACTTAATGCAGTATTCGAAATCTTTAAAGAAAAATTCAAAGATGAATTTAATTTTATCGATGAAGAAGATTAATATAAATATTAAATACAATAAAAAAGAGGAGTAACTAAAAATAGTATGTAGAGAATAAAGGTTATTAGCTGAAAGCCTTTTATATGATGTTTTAGCGAAGGTAGCTTTTTTGTAGATATGCTGAAATAATAGTAAGTATATCCGGGTTGACTCCGTTAAAAGTTATAATGAGTATTAAATTTTAAGGTGGTACCGTAAGACTAATCTTGCCCTTAACAGCAGGATTAGTCTTTTTTAGTTATAACTTGAACTTTAAGGACGACCTTATTTGAATATAGCCCACCAAAGCTGTGGAAGTTAGCTCTGCTAACTATAGCCCACTCTAACGAAATTAAAAATTTCTAGAGTGGCTTAATTTTGATGGTAGCTTAAAGTTCAAAAAAGTAAATAAAGGAGGAATTTTTATGAATTATAATCACAAATTAAATGATAAGTATAATCCAAAAGACTTCGAAGAAAAAATTTATAAAGAAACAGAAGAAAAAGGTTATTTTAAACCAAGTATGGATAAAAGCAAAGAAGCTTATTGTATTATGATGCCTCCACCAAATGTAACAGGAAAATTACACATGGGTCATGCTTTAGATGGAACAATACAAGATATATTGATTCGTTTTAAAAGAATGCAAGGATATAATGCCTTATGGCTTCCAGGTTCTGACCATGCATCTATTTCTACAGAAATGAAGGTTGTTCAAAAATTAAAATCTGAAGGTAAAACAAAAAGTCAAATAGGAAGAGAAGCATTTTTAAAAGAAACATGGGACTGGACACATTTATATGGTGGAACAATACAAGAGCAACAAAAGAAATTAGGATGTTCTTGTGATTGGGATAGACGTAGATTTACACTAGATGAAGGACTATCAGATGCAGTAAAAGAACAATTTGTAAGATTATATGAAAAAGGTTTAATCTATAAAGGAAAAAGAATGGTTAACTGGTGCCCTAATTGTAATACAACAATATCAGATGTAGAAGTTGAATATCATGAAGAAAATACACATTTATGGCATATTAGATATAAAGTAAAAGATGAAGATAAATATATAATTGTAGCAACAACAAGACCAGAGACAATGCTTGGAGATACAGCTGTTGCAGTACATCCTGATGATGAAAGATATAAAGATTTAGTTGGTAAAACATGTATTTTACCAATTATGAATAAAGAAATTCCAATAATTGCTGATCATTTTGTAGAAAAAGAATTTGGTACAGGTGCTGTTAAAATAACACCAGCACATGATATGAATGATTACCAAGCAGGATTAAGACATAACTTAGAAATAATAGAAGTATTTGATGAAAACTTTAAAATGGGAGATTTAGTTCCAGAATATAAAGGAATGGATCTTTTAGAAGCAAGAGAAAAAATAGTAGAAAAATTAAAAGAATTAGGTGCACTAGTAAAAATAGAAGACTTAACACATAATGTAGGAAAATGCGAAAGATGTAAAACAACTATAGAACCAAAAATTTCAGACCAATGGTTTGTAAAAATGGAAGATTTAGCAAAACCTGCAATTAAAGCAGTTGAAAATGGAGAAATAAAATTCATACCTAAAAAATATGAAAAAATGTATTTTAATTGGATGAATAATATCCAAGATTGGTGTATTTCTAGACAATTATGGTGGGGCCACAGAATTCCAGCATATTATTGTGATGATTGTGGACATATAACAGTTTCAAGAAATGAAGTTACAGAATGTGAAAAATGTAAATCAAAAAATATACATCAAGATGAAGATACATTGGATACATGGTTTAGCTCTGCGCTATGGCCATTTTCTACACTTGGTTGGCCAAATACAGAAAGTGAAGATTATAAAACATTCTTCCCAACAAATGTGTTAGTTACAGCATATGATATTATAACTTTCTGGGTATCAAGAATGATAGTATCTAGCTTAGAACTTACAAAAGAAAATCCATTTAAAGATGTTTTAATCCATGGTATTGTAAGAGATAGCCAAGGAAGAAAAATGTCTAAAACACTTGGTAATGGTGTTGATCCATTAGAAGTAATTGATGAATATGGTGCAGACGCATTAAGATTTTCTGTACTTTCTGGAACAACAATGGGAAATGATATAAGATATATGCCAGAAAAATTAGATCAAGCATCAAACTTTGCAAATAAAATTTGGAATGCTGCTAAATTTATTACTAATTCATTAGAGCCAGATGAAAAAATAATAGAATTTTATAATAAAGTATATAATCCAGATAAAAAAGAATTCAACGGTGAAATGTTAAGAATAGAAGATAAATGGATTTTAAATAAATTAAATACATTAATTAAGGATATTACAAAATTAATAGAAGATTATGATTTAGGTATTGCACTAGATAAAATATATAATTTTATTTGGAATGAATTCTGTGATTGGTATATAGAAATTTGTAAAACTAGAATTTATAGTGAAGATGCAGAAGAAAGAGTACAAGTTGATTTTATATTAGATTATGTATTAAGAAATTCTTTAAAATTATTACATCCATTTATGCCATTTGTAACATCAGAAGTATATTCTAAATTAGTTCATTATGATGATATAGATATTATGATGTCAAACTGGCCAGAATATAATGAAATAGCGCAATTTGAAAAAGAAGAAGAAATCATAGAGAAATTTAAAGATATAATTGTGGATATACGTAATACAAGAGCTAATATGAATGTTCATCCAAGTAAAAAGACTACATTAATATTTGTAACAAATGAATATAAAAAGCCTATAGAAGAATCTGATGAATTCTTAAAGAAACTTGGATTTGCAACAGATATTAAAGTTCAAGAAAATAAAGAAGGAATTCCAGAAAATGCAATAGCAATTTTAAAAGATGGAATAGAATTATATATTCCTTTTGATGAATTAGTTGATATCAAAGAAGAAATAGAAAGATTAGAAAATGAAATTAAAAAATTAGAATCAGAAGTTGAAAGATGTAATAAAATGCTTTCTAATCCAGGATTTGTTAATAAAGCTCCAGAGGCTAAAGTTAATGAAGAAAAAGAAAAATTAGCAAAATATGAAGAAATGCTAAATGCTTCAAAAGAAAGACTAACAAAACTAAAAGGATAAGAAATAACCTAAGCTTATAGCTTAGGTTATTTTTGAAAAGAAGAGCAGATATTAGTAAATATAAATATGTGTCCATGTTAGGAATCTTGCGATTTTATGTAAATTGTGGTAAAATATAATTGTAACAAATTTTGGCTTTTCTTTAAGTAATAATTTACCTGAAAGAATGATGGAAAGGATTTTTTCAGATTACACTAAAGACAAAGCTACTGTAAAAAATGGAGGGAAAATGATGAGAAAAGCAACAGAAACAACAAAAAGAGCAATGACACCAGAAGAGGAAGACCGGTTTTACGGTATTGACCGGAATGGAGTTCCTGGCCACGAATTTGTAGTTATGGACTTACATTCGATAGGAGTCCAGTATTTTCCGACAGAGAAAAGATACATCTTAAGAGATATTGATTCACTTAAGATGAAGGTCTCTATGATGGGCTTGATCTCAGCTTGGCGCGGGACCGGAAAGTCGGAATGGGAGTTCATGATGGCTCTTCTGTTCATGAAACCGTTAAGAGCAGCATGGAACGATGGCAAAGATGAGGTAGATATCACACATCTTTTTGAAGCAGAATTTCTTGCATGGCCTAAGAATCTACCTGGTGAAAAGACAAAAGAAATCGATGGAAATACCTATCGCGTCTTTGACCAGGAAGACGTCAAGGAAAAAGTGCTTCCGTTTTTTGAGATTTTAGAGGAAAAAGATGATACTGTCTACTTGAAAGGGAAGGTTGCATGATTCAGTAGCGAAGTAAAAAGACCACCTATTTACAGTTTTTACTGTAGATAGGTGGTCTTTAAATTTACATATTATTTTTCATACTAGCCAAAGCACATTTTATACCATCAACAGAAGCAGACATAATACCACCAGCATAACCTGCGCCTTCACCACAAGGATATATTCCTTCTACATTAGACATAAAGTTTTCACCACGAATAATCCTTACAGGAGAAGAACTTCTTGTTTCAACACCAGTTAAAATACTATCTGGATTGGCAAATCCATGTAATCTATTATCAAAATATACAAAAGCTTTTTTCATAGTATCAGTTACAAAATTAGGTAATAGTAAATTTAGGTTATAAAAAGTAAATCCAGGTAAATATGTAGGCTCTACTTCACCAATTTCATTAGATAAAGAATTATTCATAAAATCATCAAGTTTTTGAATTGGTGCAAAATAATTTTTTCCACCAGCAATAAAAGCTTTTTCTTCTAATTCTTTTTGAAAATCTATTCCAGCTAAAGGACTTGAAGAAGAAAAATCAGCAGGAGTTACATTAACTAAAACAGCGCTATTAGCATTTATTCCATCTCGTTTAAAATAACTCATTCCATTTGTAACAATAGTATTTTCTTCACTAGAAGAAGCCATAACAGTTCCACCTGGGCACATACAAAATGTATAACATGATCTTCCAGTTTCTTTATCATGATATGCTAATTTATATTCAGCAGGAGGAAGCTTTAGTTTTGTCTTATCACCATATTGCGCTAAATTAATATTTTTTTGTAAATGCTCCACTCTAACTCCAACTGAAAAGTTTTTACTTTCCATATTAAGACCTTTTTCAAAAACTTTATAAAATGTATCTCTGCTACTATGTCCAATAGCAAGAATAACATTAGATGTAGGAATAGTATATTCTTTTCCATTATTAATATATGTAATTGCTTCTACTTTATTATTTTTTATAGAAAAATCAATTACCTTACTATTAAATAAAAATTCTCCACCTTTAGAAATAATGTAATTTCTAATATTTCTAATAATTTTTATCAAATTATCTGTACCAATATGAGGTTTAGATAAATATAAAATTTGTTTTGGTGCACCAAATTTATAAAAATCTTGTAATACAATACTGCACAATGGATTATTAATACCAGAAGTAAGCTTTCCATCAGAAAATGTTCCAGCACCACCTTCTCCAAATTGAACATTAGAATTTGTATTCAATTTACCAGTTTTCAAAAATAAATCTACATCTTTTTGTCTTTCATCAACAGATTTACCTTGTTCAATGATAATAGGTTTAATTCCATTTTTAATAAAAGTTAAAGCAGAAAAAAGTCCAGCAGGACCAGCTCCAACTATTACAGGTCTAAAATTATTTTGACAATTTACTGTTATATTTGGAATAGATATTTCATAATCCTTAAACTTTTTATATTTATTATCAGATTTAAATTTTACTGCAATACTATATAAATAATGAATATCATTTTTATTTCTAGCATCTATAGATTTCTTTAAAATATGCCATTCTAAAATATCATCAATATTTATATACAATTTTTTACAAATATATTTAATTAATTCGTCATCTGTATAATCTTTATTAATTTTTATATTATCAATTTTTTTCATATGAATCTCCTTAAAAATATTAACTAAAATCAATTATAACACAATTTGTAGAAAATAGTCGATGACTTTTTGGCAATCGACAAAACTTCCCAAGAATTGCTATTGGAAAATAATGTAAGCGGAACTATAATAATAAAAGTGATTTAACTTTAAGTAATTATGAAGGAGGTAAAAGCAAATGCAAACAAAATACCTGGAAAAGGACAAGCTGTTATTCTTTGCTTTAGAAGAGGAAATAGATCACCATACTACAAAAGAATTAAGGAGGAAAATGGATTATGAGATTGAAAGACGCATGCCTAAAAAAGTTATATTTAATTTTAATAGTGTTAGCTTCATGGATAGTGCAGGAATAGGATTATTATTAGGAAGGTATAAAATTGTTAATATGCTTCGGTGGAGAAGTTGCATTAATAAATGTAAACAAAAGTGTAAGAAAAGTATTAGAAATGTGTGGAATACTAAAATTGATTCATATTTATGATAGTTTTGATATGGAATTTAATGCAGGATAGGAGGAGAAAAATGAATAGAAAATATAAAAATAAAATGCAACTAGAGATACTAAGTAAATCAAGTAATGAAGCATTTGCACGTATAACAGTTGCTGCATTTGCAGCACAGCTAGACCCAACAATAGAAGAGATTTCTGATATTAAAACTGCTGTTTCAGAAGCAGTTACAAATTCAATAATTCATGGATATGAAAATAAAGATGGAATAATAAAAATAGTGGCATATCTATTTGAAGATTCTATAAGAATAGAAATATCAGATCAAGGAAAAGGAATTGAAGATATAAATATAGCTAGAGAGCCTCTATATACAACAAAACCAGATTTAGAAAGATCAGGAATGGGATTTACTATTATGGATAGTTTTATGGATGAATTAAAAATAGAATCTGTTGTTGGAATGGGAACAAAAATTACTATGGAAAAGGTAATAGCTGTAAAAAAGACAAACGAAAATAATGATGATGAAATAGATTATTATAACGAAACAAAAATATAGAGCATGGAGGTTTGTATGCAATATGAAAATGATGTTAACTTCATTTTAGAGGCAGGAAAAGATAAGGAAAAGTTAGGAATTCTGGTAGAGCAAAATAGTGGATTAGTATGGAGTATTGTAAAAAGGTTTTTAGGAAGAGGATATGAAGCAGAAGATTTATTTCAAATAGGAAGTATTGGTTTAATAAAAGCAATAAAAAATTTTAATCCAGAATATGAAGTGAAATTATCAACATATGCAGTAACCTACATATTAGGAGAAATAAAAAGATTTATAAGAGATGATGGAATAATAAAAGTAAGTAGAAGTATAAAAGATTTATGTGTAAAAATAAAGGATATAGAAAATAGAAAAATGAAAGAAGGAGAAAATGTAACAGTAGAAGAAATAGCAAAAGAACTTAAAGTTGATAAAGAAGAGATAATATTAGCCTTAGATTCTACAAAACAGGTAGAATCTATATTTGTAGAATCAAATGATGATAAAAACAATACTACATTATTAGATAAACTAAGTAATAACAAAGATGAAGTAGAAGAGGTTATAAATGAAATATCTATAAAAGATATTTTAAATAAAATGAATAAAAGGGACAAAGAAATTATTTTATTAAGATATTTTAGAGGAAAGACGCAATCAGAAGTTGCAAAAATTATGAACATTTCACAGGTTCAAGTTTCAAGATTAGAAAAGAAGATTTTAAATAATATGAAATTAGAGTTAAGCTCTTAGGAGGAAAAGTGAGAAAAGCAATAATATATTTTATTGGAATAGTTTTAATAATTTTTTTAATACCAATAATTTGTACTATAAGACCTAAAAGTGAAACAGTAGATAGTATAGTAAATGATACTAATAATATTACAATTAGTACTTATGATTACAAAGATTATGAAACAATTAGTTTATTACATAAAAAAACAAATGAAATCGAGAAAATTCCATTAGATGAATATTTATACGGAGTGGTTTCAGCAGAAATGCCGGCAAGTTTCGAAGAGGAAGCATTAAAGGCTCAAGCGGTTGTTGCAAGAACATATACAATTTATAAAATAAAAAATAGTAAAAATAAACATGGAGATGCGCAAATATGTGATGATTCCACGTGTTGTCAGGCTTGGATTTCAAAAGAAGATAGAATGGCAAAATGGAAAGAAGAAGAAAGAGAAAGTAATTGGAATAAAATAGTAAATGCGGTAAATAGTACACAAGGTAAAATAATAACATATGAGGGAGAACCAATTGATGCATTTTTTCATTCTAATAGTGGAGGAAAAACAGAGATACCAATTAATGTGTGGGGAGGAACAGGCTTCCCATATCTACAAGTGGTTGAAACATCAGGCGAGGAAAATTATAGTCAGTATAAATCTGAAGTTACAATTTCAAAAGATGATTTTGTGAGCAAAATAAAAGAAAAATATGCTGATTTTGAAATAGATTTTAGTCAAAAAGATTGTATAAAAATAGAAAGCTATACTGAAGGAGGAAGAGTAAAAGAAATAAAAATAGGTAATAAAACTTTATCTGGAGTAGAAGTAAGAACAATATTTGAATTAAGATCTGCAAATTTTGAGTTTAAAATAAGTGATGGCGAAATAAAATTTATAGTTAAAGGATATGGACATGGTATCGGTATGAGTCAAACTGGTGCCGATAGTTTGGCTAAAAATGGTAGTAGCTATGAAGATATAATTCATCATTTTTATATAGGAGTAGAAATAAAAGATATGTAATTACTGTATAATATTCAAAAATAAGGAAATACTTTTATTAAATAAATTGCCAATAGGCAAAACAAAAAGTAGGAGGATTGTTATGAGAGAGGACAAAAGAAAATCAAGAAGTATTATATATGTAAGCATATTAGCGATTATATTAATTGGTATTTCCATTGTATCAATAGTATTATCAAATGATAAAAATGAACCAATAGAACTAAAACAAACAGAACTTGCAGACTTAAATGAAATTTACGAAGAAAATACTACAGAAGCAAGTTCTCAAACTGGTAAAACTGTAAATGAAGTAAAAGAAGAAAATAAAGTTGCTCTAAATACAGAAAAAGAAGTAAATAAAAACACGACTTCTTCAAATACAACAAGCAAAACAACAACTAAAAAAACAACGCCTAAAACAGAAACTAAAAAAGAAGAAAAAAAGGAAGTTAAATTTGAAGAACCAGTTAAAGGTGAAATAATAAAAGAATATGCAAAAGATAATTTATTATATTCAAATACATTAAATGAATGGACTACACATTTAGGAATAGATATTAAGGCAGATAAAACAACGGTTGTAAAAGCAGCATATGATGGAACGGTAGAATCAATAAAAAATGATCCAAGATATGGGTTAACTGTAATTATAGAACACGATGATGGATTTAAAACTGTGTATTCTAATTTGCTTACATCAGAATTTGTAGTTGAGGGAGAAAAAGTAAAAACAGGACAAACTATAGGAACAGTAGGAAACACTGCTACATTTGAAAGTAAAGATGAAAGTCATTTGCATTTTGAAATTTTAAAAGATAATCAGCAAGTAGATCCTACATTATATGTATATAAATAAGTTATTAAGGTGAAATTCCACTTTGTTAAAAAAACGAGGCAGTCAATAAACTACCTCGTTTTTGTGTTTTACTTAGGTATTAAGCAAAATCATATATTTCGATGGTAGCTTATTTGTTTTCTATTGGAAGCCACCATTCAGTATGTCCAGGACCATTATAAACTTCAAGCTCTGGTATATTTCTAATATTATAACCAGAATAAGGTATCCAGTTACGATAAGCATTATGTGAAAAATTATAAAAGAAATCGCCAGAAATCTCATCAATTTTAAATACAGCCCAAGTAGAACTTGGAATAATTATTTTCTTACCATGTGGCATATATTCTTTACTTGCAACATAATAATTAGCATTAATAGATTTTGGAAAAAATTCATCATATTCTATAACACCATATGAAGTATAATCATTTAAGATATGATCATAAGTTGCATCTTTAGAAAGTTCTTTCCAAAATTCTGGAGCTATTTTTTTTATTTCAGGTAAATAACATTTTTTAGGAATACCATATAATTCAATTTCTTCATGTTCTTCAATTTTATAATGTAATTCTTTATTAGTTCTAATATTCGCAAAAGAATATGGTGGAAAATTTTTTATATATTGTTTTTCTTTTTTTACTTTACTAGGTTTAATACCATGAAATTTATAAAAAGATCTAGAAAAACTTTCAGAATTTTCATATCCATATTTAATTGCTAAATCTATAATTTTTATATTAGAATTTTGAAGTTCAATAGCAGCCATACTTAAACGCCTTTTTCTAATATATTCTGTTAATGTCATACCAGTCAAAAATGTAAAAATCCTATACATAGTATATTCATTAACACATAATATTTGAGACATTTTTTTAGAATCTATATCTTTATCTAAATTATTTTCAATATAATTAATTAGTTCTGTAAATTTATCAAAATTATCCATAATTCCTCCAATTAAAAGTATTTTATCATAAAACAGACTTTTTTGGTACCTAAAATGTCAATAATTAATATAGAAAAAAACTTATAATTATTATAGGAGGGATAATTATGGAAAAAGAATATATAGATATAACACCACATAGAAGTATAATGTGTAAAATAAGTCAAACAGGTTATTCGGTTCAGGAAGCAATATCAGAATTAATAGACAATTCTATAGATGCTAGATTAGAAAATGAGAAACTAACCATAAAGGTTACACTTAATAAAGAACATATTATTATAGAAGATACTGGTAAAGGTATGAATAAATCACAAGCTAAGGATTCAATAAGATTAGGATATTCAAGTAAAAAGGAAAAACTAGGTGAGTTTGGATTAGGTCTAAAAACAGCAACATCATTTTTAGGAGAAGAATTTCTTTTAAAGACAAAGCAAAAAGATTCAAACGAAGAATATGTAATTAAATATGATGAAAATGAATGGTTAAAAAATGGAGATTGGTTTAAATTCCCATTTATAATAGAAGAAAAAAATAATAAAACACATGGAACTATTGTAGAAGTTAAAAAATTAAAAATAGATTTAACAGATGAACTTTTAAGAAAAATTAAGGAAGAACTAGGAAGAAGGTTTGCACCATTTATATTAAATGATGAAATTTATTTATATTTTAATGGAGAAAAATGTGAAGTACCTAAACCAGATATAATAGAAGGAACTAAAAAAGAAATAGATATTAAAGTAGGAAAATGTGAAATTAAAGGCTGGTGGGCTTATCAACTTGCAGGTTATAACAAAAGTTATTATGGATTTAATACATTTAGAAGAGGAAGATTGGTTACTGTATTTGATAAAATAGGACTTACAAATAATCAGGAAATAAAACAAATAATAGGAGAATTAGAAATATCTGGAGTAGATATAACACATGATAAAAAAGGTTGGGTAAAAACTTCAGAAGAATATAAACAAGTAGAAGAAAAATTAATGGAATATTTTAAAGAATATGAATATAAACCAAAAAGATTATTAACAGGATATCCAGCAAGCAAAGGAAAAGTTATTGGAACAGTAAGACAAGTAAATATGTTCCATGCTGGAAACATGGAAGAAGAAATAAAAAAGGTAAATAAAGGAGATATTATAGTTACTGCAATGACAAGACCACAATATTTAATAGCGATAAGAAGAGCAGGTGGAATAATTACAGATTTAGGAGGAACACTTTGTCATGCTGCAATAGTATCTAGAGAGTTTGGAATACCCGCAGTAGTTGGAACTAATATAGCAACAAGCGTATTACAAGATGGACAAAAAGTAATAATAGATGGAGGAGAAGGTGTAGTATATGAATATTAAAATACCAGAATATTTATTAAAGATGCCAACATATTTACCAAATGATATAGAAGGAATGATTTTTACATATCCAAATAAATTTCCTTTAATAAAGAAAAGATATGAAGAAGTTGCAAAAAAATATGCAATGGATCCAGTAGGATTTAGAGAATATGGAGATTCACAAAAAGCTGAATTAGTAGTAGCTCTTGATAATTTAAAGAAAGAGTATGAGGAGCATAAAGATAAAGACTTAGAATATATGGTAAGAATGGATCAAAGATTAAATAAATTATTTTGCTTTAGATTTTGGATAGTAAATTATTTGTTTGCAGATGGTCCAATACATAGTTTTTATGTTGATAATTTAAAATTATTAATAAGAAAAGCTGTAAAGGCAGATGAAACAGAAAAATATGAAGCAAAAGTGGAAGAAATAATACAAACACTTCTACAATCTGATTATGCAGACGAATACTTACAACAAGCATTAGATTGTAATTCAGCATTAAATGAATTAAAAAGTATCAAAGAAATACAGGAATCTTTAGATAAAGTAATTAAATTAATAGATGAAGATCCAATGAAAAATGTAAATGAAATAAATAATATTTGGAAAGATGTTTGGAATGTTATAAAAGACAATGAAGTATTAGGAAAAAAATTACGTCATGCAATTTATCAAGTTAAGTTTAGAAGTTCAATGCTTCCTTTATATAACATTTTGACACATACCATAGAGTTTAGAAAAGAAAATTTACAGTTACAAGAAAAATATGATAACATGCATAATAAGATAGATGATATTTTAGAAAAAGCTAAAAAAGAATTGTCAGCAGATGAATATGATTTATTAATAATGTCATATGAACAAGCTAAAAATTTTGCAATGTATAAAGATGTAATGGGAGCAGTTGATGGAAAGTTAATACCATTTTGGTTTGGTATTCATGATGAAATACGAGACATATTAAAAAAATCAAATCCAAATATGCCAATCCGTTCAGTAGGACAAGCAGGAATGTTCTATTATTTAGTATGGTATTTGCCAACAGAATTAAAAGCTATAGTTATGACACCTGATTTTACTGACTTTTCTTTAGAAACTTTATAAGGAGAAGATATGAAAGATATAAATATAATATTAACCAGACACGGAAGATATAATAATTCTAGAGATAAAAGTGACTTAAGTATAGGGCATATTACAAAAGAAGGTAAAAAAGAAATTGCAGAGAAAACTAAAAAAAGAATGGGTAGATTAGTAGGAGATAATTTAAAAGATACTACATTTTTAATTATTGCTTCTCCAACATATTGGTTAAGTGATAAAAGACTTGGAAGGAGAGCTATAGAAACAGGAATCGAAACTAGGAATGAAATATTAAAAGAATTACAAGAAGAAGGTCTTTCAAAAGAAGAGGCAAAAAAACATTTTTATTCAGAGCCAAAAATATATACAAGACACACTAATGGAATTAGTATAGAAGAATTAAGAAATAAATTAGCAGAGCCAAATGTATATGATTTGGCTCCTGAGTATATACAAAAATTAAAAGTAAGATATGGTGGAATGAATTCTGGATTTTGGAAAGAGCTTGCAAGTTCAGATGAAGTTAAGGAATATAATAAAGATGCAGAAGGTCCGACTGATTTAAGAAGAAAAGTAACAGAATTATTAAATTATGTAGTTGAGTGGTCAAAAGAGTATTCAAAAAGTCATGATACCAATATATGTGTGTTTCTTATTACACATGGAGAAACAATGGAACCATTTATACATAATAAAAAATTATCACATATAACTGAATTTGGATATAATGATGGAATTGTTTTTAATGTAAAAGAAGATGGCATAATAATAAGAACAGAAGATGAGAACTTTATAGGACCACCACCAAAAGTAAAAGATGAAGATATATTAGGTAGGGATTAATATGATATATAAATTAAGTGAAGTTAGTAAGAAAGATATACCAGAAGTTGGAGGCAAGGCAGGAAATTTAGGAGAACTTATCAATTTAGGCTTTAATGTACCTAGAGGATTTGTGTGCACATCAAAAGAAAATAAAGAAGAGATATATAATATGTATGAAAACTTGAAATTAGATAAAGTAGCAGTAAGATCATCTGCTATATGTGAAGATGGAAGTCAAAATTCATATGCAGGTCAATTTGATACCTTCCTTAATATAAATAAAGAAGAAATTATTTTAAGTATAGAAAAATGTTATAATTCAAATAAATCTGAAAATATAAAAGGATATATTAATGAAAAGAATATAGAAGAGGATAATACAAAAGTATCTGTTATAATTCAAGAAATGATAAATGGAAATGTATCTGGAGTATTGTTTACGAAAAATCCGATAACAGGAGATGATAAAATTTTAATAGAAAGTGTATTTGGACTTGGAGAAAAATTGGTACAAGGGGAAGCTACACCAACTCAAATTATTATTGATAAAAAAACATTAAAAATAGAAAAAGAAATAGGTCAAGAAATGCTATCAGAAAATATTGTAAAAACATTAAGTGAAATTGGTATTAAAATAGAAAGAGAGTTTAAGGCTCCACAAGATATAGAATGGACAATAAAAGATGGAGAAATATATATATTGCAGGCTAGAAATATAACTACAATATAAAGCTTTTTCTGCAATAGAAAAACGATAAATTCTATTGCAGAAAAAAATATTAAAAAAAATGAAAAAATATGTTGACAAGGAAATGGACGTGTGGTAATATAATTAAAGACCGAGTAACAAGAGAAAAAATAACATAGAAATATGTAGGAATTAGTAATTAAAAAAG
>CALXVT010000020.1 GCA_944392175.1 uncultured Clostridia bacterium | reverse complement strand
TTAATTGGAGATAAATGGAAAGTTTTAATTATTAGAGATTTACTAACTGGAACTAAAAGATTTGGAGAGTTAAAAAAATCTTTAAATGGAATTACCCAAAAAGTTTTAACAAATAATTTAAGACAAATGGAAGCTTCTGGTCTTGTTAATAGAAAAGTATATGCAGAAGTTCCACCTAGAGTTGAATATTCTTTAACAGAAACAGGATGGAGTTTAAAACCTATTTTAGATTCTATGGTAGTTTGGGGAAATAGTTATAGAGAAAAACAAAAATAGCTAAACAAAAGGGATACTAATTAAATAATATCCCTTTTGTTTAACTATTGCTCTAGCACAACATCAAACATAATTAAATCTTCATTTTCTTCGTTTTCAATAGAATGAGTGCTAACTTTTGGGCAATAATGACATTCTCCCTTATGTACAATTTCTTCTTTTCCATTTAGTGTACATTTAGCCGTTCCACTTATAATATAAATTATTTCACTACTTGTTGTATGTGTATGTTCACCAATAGAACAACCTTTTTCTAATACAGATTTCATTATTTTTATATTATTATCCATATACATATTGGCTTTTGTTACTCCATTACCTCCATTTAAACTATTTATTCCTACTTATTTTATTTCATCAAAATTAATCATTTTAGACCTCCTTATTAAATATTATTTATATCAAAATCACTCATTTTTACTATAAAGCTATCCTGCCTTCTAAAATTAACCATATATGATGGTGAATCTATGCTTTGATTGTAATGTTCTATATTATCAATTATTTCTTTAATTTCATTATATTTATTATTTGATATCATTTTAGATTTTAATATTCTTACATTACCTTCAGTAATTTTATATTTTATAAATCGCAAATTATAATCTTTAGGCGTAACTGTATTATTAAATGTTGTATCTACTATAATGAATCCAGTTTCTCCTTCTGTTGTATTACTCCAAGTATTATTACCATTTAAATTAGTTGTTACTTTTAATAAAGTTGCATCTAAATATTCATCAGTTAAATATCTAATATCAAGTTTCTTCATAAAATTTGTATAAATTATAAATATACTTAAAAATACAATTATTATGATTAATATAATTATTAAAATCTTCTTTTTCATTTATTCTCTTTTTTCCTACCTCTCTTAATATAAATTAAATAATGCCTTATTCCACATTTATTTCTATATTTTCTACCGTTCCATCTTCTTTTACTTCAAAATATATCCTAATAGTAACTGTATCGACTGCAGATAATACAAATTCATATTTTCCTGCTTTTAATATTCCGTATAATTCTTCCAAATTAAAAGTCATTCTCTTTGTTTGTTCATCCACATCATCAGATTTTACAGTATTACTACTTTCTATATTTGAAATTTTAGTAATTTCTTCCCAAATTGGAACTCCTGTACCTTCAGAACTTGATGTAGAATTTGAAGTTTCTGGAACAACTATTTCCTGTTCTTCTTGACTAGTATCTTCATTCTTTTTTAATATAGAATATTCGTTAGAAAATTCATATTTTATTTCGTTAGTATCTTTAATATTAATAATAATTTCTGAATTTGATATATTATCTACTGTAACTTCTAAATTGTCTTTTGAACTATTAAAATATCTTAAAACATTTGTCGGAATTGTTTCATTACTCTTTTCATTTACAATTTCAATCTTAGAAACATTATTTACTTGAGCTGGATATGTTTCTAAAATAATACCATCAAAATAAATTAATATTTCTTCATTTTCCTTGTATTCATTCTTATCTTCATCAGGAATAGCTATAATCATTATTTCATTTAGATTATCTTTATGTACTACTCCTAATGAATTGTCATTTACATTTACAATTATCGCATTAATTGTTGATTGTGAATTCATCTCATTTTGAAAATCTTCATAGTTCATAAACCATGTTCCAATTTTAATTTCATCATATCCATTTAAAGTATTAAAATCTATTATTTTATAACCAAATCCTATATATTCCTGTGTTCCTCCATCTCTATGAGTAGTTGTTTTTATACAAAATATGGGCTCTTCTTGTTTTTGCACTCTAAAATAATCAACTGCAAAAAAAGCTAAGCCCATTACAATTATTAATCCTATTATTATTAAAAATATTTTTAATCCCCTTTTCATATATTTCACTCCTTTTATTAATCATTAGTGATATATTTATTCAGAATCATATTAACACAAAAGGAAGTAATTATCAATTATAATTACTTCCTTTTCAATCTATTTAAATACAAATCACAGACTATAATCTCTAAAACATGCTATTTATTCATAATTATATCAGTTTTTGAACTTTAAGGACCGTCCCTAAAGTTCATTATAGTATTCATCACATACTGGCTCTAGCCATTCATTGCTTGTATCTTCTCCTGGCACTTCTACTGCAAGATGGCTGAACCAACTGTTTGCAGAAGCACCATGCCAATGTTTTACATTTGCTGGTATTGTTACTACATCTCCTGGTCTTAATTTTTGTGCCTCTTTACCTTCTTCTTGGTACCAACCTTCTCCTTCTACACATACTAATATTTGTCCTCCACCTTTTGTAGCATGATGTATATGCCAATTGTTTCTACATTTTGGTTCAAATGTTACATTTGCTATTGATACTACAGATGAACCTGGTTTTGTTAATGGTTTTAAATAAGAGTTTCCAATAAAGTATTGTACAAAAGCTGTATTTGGTTCTCCCATACCAAACATTCCTCCATGTTGCTCTTTTGTACTATCGTCTGCATAAACTTCTTTTGCTAAGTTAAAAGTTGCCCAAGCATTAGGCCATCCAGCATAAAAAGCAGCATGTGTTATAATTTCAGCCATTTCTTCTTTTGTAATTCCGTTCTTTTTAGCATTCATTAAATGATGTTTTAAAGAACTGTCTGCTAATCCTTTTCCCATAAATACACAAATTGTAACTAAGGATCTATCTCTTAAAGATAATTTATCCTCTCTTGACCATACTTCCCCAAATAGTACATCATCATTTAATTCTGCAAATTTAGGAGCAAAATTTCCTAAACTATCTCTTCCGGCTGTTTGTTTTTCCATAATACATTTCTCCCTTCATATCAAAATTAATCTAAAAATAATTTAATATGTCTTTTAACAAAATGATTATATTCTTTAGAGTTTACTCCAAGTCAATACATATTTTTATTTTTCACAAAATGTTCACAATTTAGTTACATAATTTTATTTTGTTTCGACTTACTTCTTATACAAATTCAAAAAAACGTTCCTAAGAACGTTTTTTTATTTTAAATATACTTCTAATTTTATTTATAATCTTTGTAATAATGTTTTCCTTTTTTATTTCTACAGGAAGCTTATTAGTTATTTCTTCTTTATTTTTAATTTCTGTACTAATTCTACTTTGTCTAAATTTTTCTAATTGTTCATTTGCAGATTTTTGAAATTCCTTAGAATTATTAACTAGAATTTTTTTGATTTCACTTTTTTGTTCATTATTTGCAATATATTTAGTAACTATATAAATTATACAACCCATTGCTTGTCTTGAAATTTGATTTTCTAATGGTATATTCTTATCTATAATTAAAGAATAATTTACTCCATTTGAATTATTTTCTATTAAATTAATTAAATCAGTTGGTACTTTATTTTGGTCTTCTAAACTAAAATTGTTAAGTACCTCTTTTACTTGAACATAATCTTTATAATCTAGTCTCATAATTCTTTATACTCTCACTTTCTTTTGTACTTTCTAATGAAATTCCTAATCCTTCTATTTCGCCTAATGTAAATTTTCCTTTTATTGCAATTCTTGTTACATCATCTACAGAGTAATTGCTTTGTCTTTTAGGTGAAATTTCTAAAACAACACCATGCTTATCCAAAACTTCTGCAATACTCTTATCTATCCATATTGCAGAATCTTCTGTTTCTGTTATAGCCTTAATTGTACCTTCTCTATCTTCTTCTAATGCTTGGTCTAATTGATCAAGATATACATATTGTAAATCTTTTGCAGCATCTAAAATAATTTCATTAGCTGTAACTTGTCTATTTTCAGAATAAATTTTTATGTATGTAGGTATTAGCTGTGTATATTTGCTTAGTGATACCGCAATTGATTGTCCCTCATCAACCTTTTCTTCTTCAATTTTAAAGCATCTACTTAATTTAGTTTCCATATTTGTTCCTGCACTACTTACATTATGCCATATAATATTGGAATTTTTTAAAATTTCAAAAGAATACTCTTGCATATCACTTTCTTCTAAAGTACTTATAGTATGATTAGCAAATTGATCATACTCTACTATATTATTTCCACTATTTTTTTCAACCATATCTACAAAATCTTGCAATTCTTGAGAATCTATTTCATATAATTTTTTTCCATCAAAATATTTACTCGCAACATATTTACAAAGATATTTACCTTCATCTAGATTTAATAAATCTAGATCTACACCTTTTTCTTCTAATCTCGCTTGTAATTCTAATGTAGGCAATATCCAATTTCTTCTATAATATATAGAATCCCTATCAACCTGTTTAAATGCTTCTTTATGTGCATTATATATTTCTGTCGTCGATGTGTTTATATCAATATTGCCATACTCATCTCTTGGCTTTTGGCTTGCAATTTCTTTGCCAAATACAAGTTCCACATATTTACTTCTATCACCTAGTTGATATTCTGCCAAAGCTTGCATATCTAAACCTTCTTCATGTGCACAATATAAAATTGTTCTTTGCCATCCATTTTCAATATAATAACCACTATAGTATTCAACAGGATAATCCATTCGTACTTTTTTCCATCTAGTTCTATACTTCCATGTTTTTCTAGATAATGATTTATTACCATTTCAGCAAATAAATCTTGAGTTCCTTCCTCTATAGTATTACTATTTCCACTAAAATATTTATATTCTTTTCCATGGAAATTAGAAAGCATATGACCATGTTCATGAACTAAAAATTGTAGCATTTTACTAGTATTATTTGCCATTCTTGTATTCATTAAAATATCATTAAAATAATATCTAGATGCTCCAAAACTTTCTGATTCTAAATCATCTGAATATTTAACATCAGTTCTCTTAAATGTCATTTCCATTCTTTCTTTTTTTTCGTCTGTAAAATCTTTTCCTAAAGAATCTTCAAAAAATTCAGTTATCATTTTTTGGACTATATCAACTTTACTTTTTAATTCTGGACTTACTTCATTTTTAAAACTATTTATTATTTTTGCTCTATTTTCTTTATTTTCTATAGATTTCAAAAACTCTATTTTCATATCATTATCTTTTAATGACATAACTAATTCTGTTTTTTCTTCTTCAGTTCCTAATTTTTCAAATTTACTTTTTGCTTCTCTATAATATTCTAATAAATCTAAAGCCTGTTTTTTATAATCTATTTGGTTCTCTCTAGCATAAGTTTCATTCGTTAATATAAGACTTCTTAAATAAGAATCTTTAATGTCTTTTAGTAGTTCAGGATCATTTATACATAATTCTATACATATATTTGCTTTATCAAAATCGTCATTAAGTTCTTTAACTACAGAAGTCGCAATATTATAATCTTTTGTACAATCTTCTAAAATAATCTTTTTGTTTTTACCATTGGAATTAATATAGTCAACCATATCTTTAGAATCTGCAACTAAATATAAAAAAGCCGTTCTATAACCAATATCTTCTTTTGAAATGTTATTTAAATTATCAAACAATTGAACTTTCTCTTCCTTTGAAAGAACATCTTTTAAATTTAGACGTATTCTATTTTTCATAAGTTCAATTATTGATGTCATCTGTTCCTGTGGTGGTAAATTTTGTATAGTTTCTATAGCTTTATTTTGTAAAAAATCATTATCGAAATTTAATTTTATATAATTTTGTATTATATTTACTACATCATCTGAAATATCAGTATGCATATAAAAAGATTGCTCTTCTAAATATTTTTTTACATCTTGCACTGTTGTTTTATCCGGCTGACTAAATTTGTATTGTAATCTATAATATTCATTATTTATTATATCGTATACACTTATAATATCTTTAATATTCATTTATTTTCCCTTCTTATATAGTTTTTAGAATCTCTCAAATTTCCTAATCATATATCACATCTGGATTTTCTTCTGTTGGTGTATACCAATCTATATTATACTTCTCTTTTAAAATCTCTTTTTTTGCACTCCAATAGCTGTGACAATATCCCATATATGGTGGAACTTGCATATAGCTTTCTACTAATTTATTTAATATTCCTTCATCATTAAAATCTATATCAAATCCAACTGAACTTTCTAACATTTTTTTATACTTTTCTGATTTTTTTGCCTCTTCTATATCTTGCCTTACAACTTGTTTAGTTATTTCTCTATCTAAGTCTGGAATTTCTTTAATTTTATTTAGTATTTCTTCTGAATTTTTCATAACAGCCTCCATTATCTATTTTCTCCATCTTTTTGTTTTCTTGATAAATCTGTAGTCATAGTACTTCCTTCTTGTTCTATTTCATTTTCATCTATTTGACATTTTTTAGTTATATAATCTGCTAAATTTTGAATATTTTCATCTTCCATTTTGCTACATATCGATTGGTCTGTATATAATCCTTTATTATATGTATCATCATCTGTTATCATTGAAGCCAAACATTTAATATATTCTGGTTTTGTATATTTTTCAAATGTAGCACATAAATCTCTATTAGATAATAAAGAATTTGTTATTGCTCTTGCTGTTCTACCGTTTCCATCAACAAATGGATGTATTTTAACAAACCTAAAATGAAATTTCGCTACTTGTTTTATATATTCTTCATTTGACATTTGATCAGAATGTTCTAAAAAATCTGCCATATCTTTTGCATATAATTTCATTGCCTGGGGTACAAATTCATTTTCTAACAGACCCGCACTTTTTTTATTATTTCTTCCCAATGTAACATTTGCATTTCTATATCCATCATCTTTTGTATGTTCTTTATCTTTGTTGTTTACAGCTCTATTTAAATTTACTATTTTCTCTTCTATCTGCTTTGCATCTGGAACTAACTCTGTACTTATTGCTTCTAATTGTTCATCTATATTAGAATAAATATTTTCAATTTCTGATAGTCTATTATTTGGATTTTCTATTCCACCCATTATGTCCAGAACATTATTAGCCATATTTTCTAACATACCTGTATAGCTATTACGTCTCTTTTCTCCTTTTACTGTTAAACCTGTTCCATTTATTTCGTCAGTTATAATTTCACTTTTTATTTTATCACTACCTAAAATATTCACGATAAAATATCTAGACATATTTTCCCTTTTTTCTTCATCTAAATCAGTATTTTTTTCTAAATATTTAGAATATCTTTTTTGTAATTCATCAGTTGATAATTTTCTTGGTCTAAATGGATTTAGTCTTCTACTCCAAACATGTCTTTTGGATAATTCTTCACTTTCTTCACAAAGACCAGCTACATATGGTTTAATTATTTTTTCTGTTAATTCTCTTTCATTGTAATTACCAATTAGTATATCTCTAAAATTATCTGGAAAAGGTTTTTCTATATCTATTTTTAATTTTCCTTGTTCATCAACAGTTTTACTAACTTTAAGCTCTTTTGCTAAACCTAAAATTCTGTCATCTCTCATTACTACTCCTGCTTGTACAGCTCCTATTGTATTTCTATCACTTAATAATTGATCAACAATTTCTTTTATATGACCTATTGAAATCATACTTTCATATTTTCTTAATTCTCCTTCTGAATTTTTTACAATAGATTTGCACTCATTTACAATAACATCTATTATTTTTCCTGTTTCTTTATCATGATAATTAGAAAATTTCCCACCAATTCCTTTTCCTTCTCTTAATAATTCTAATAAATTTCTTGCTTTTGCTTTTATCATAATTTTTCTCCTATGTATAATTTCATTATTATTCTATCATTTAAATAATTTTTATTCAATTTTAAAAACTTATTTTATATAAAAATATATAAAATAAGCTTTTTTCATTTTTTTATGTTTCATATATAATTATTTATTAACTAGTTTAATTCTTCTAATTTATATAATTCTTTTAATGGAATATTTTTTTCTTCTGCAATTTTTTTCATGCTTTCATATTCTGGATATACATATGTTTCACCATTATTAGTCACTTTTTTAGCTTTTATTTTTCCATATTTCGTATCTATTTCTAGGAATTCTCTTCCTAGTTCTGTTCTATTTTCAAATCTATATCTAATTCCAATTGTAGTTGTTTCTTTAAAAATAGTATTTTGAAGTTTAATCATATTCTCTTTTCTACAAGCAACAGTTAATCTATATGCTGGTCTATTTTTCTTCATAAATATTGGTGTATAAAATACATCTAAAGCTCCATTTGCAAATAATTTTTCTGATGTATATCCTAGTATTTCTCCTGAACAATCATCTATATTTGTTTCCATTACTACAAAATTTTGATTTTGTTCTTGCATTTCACCATAATACACTTTTAATACATTTGGTATTTTTAAATCTTTT
Source organism: uncultured Clostridia bacterium (assembly GCA_944392175.1). Lineage (GTDB taxonomy): Bacteria > Bacillota > Clostridia > TANB77 > CAG-508 > Merdicola. The sequence goes on along the minus strand of CALXVT010000020.1, from coordinate 21,447 downwards.
GAACCTGTTCCCCAACCAATTTTTTCTGTTACCATAGCAGGTAATGTTGTAAAATCTTCTGCAAGCTCCGCTATAATTGCAGCTCCTGTTGGAGTAACTAATTCAGTATCTATATCTATTTGTCTAAATTTAACATCAGAATTTGCAAATATTTCACTTGTAGCTGGAACAGGAACAGACATAGTTCCATGTGCACATTCTATAAAACCATAACCATCATTAACTATACTTGATATAATTCTATCTGGATTTATTTTATTTATTAAAATTGCAGTTCCTACAATATCTACAATTGAGTCAATTGCTCCTACTTCATGAAAATGTACTTCATCTAGTGGCTTATTATGAACTTTTGATTCTGCTTTTGCTACTCTTAAAAATATTCTTTTAGCTAAATCTTTAGTATTATCATCTAAAGCACTATTATCAATAATAGTGTTAACATCATTTAGATTTCTATGTTCATGATGGTGATGAGCGTGGTCATGATGATGATGTTCATGCTCTAAAATTACATCAACATATGTTCCTGTAATACCATTTTTTACTTTTTTAGAAATATCTATTTCATATCCATCAACATTTAATTTTTTTAATTCTTCTAATAAATATTTTTCGTCTCCTACAATTTCTAATAATGCTCCTAGCGTCATATTTCCACTAATTCCACTAGAGCAATCAAAATATAGTGTTTTCATAAATTTCTCTCCTTTATTATTTATTTTATTATTATTTTAATTTATATCATATATCATCATATATGATATATCATTTAGAGTAAGCTTCAAGTCAAGAGCTAATTGAATATTTTTTTAAATATTTATTTATATTCATAAATATAGGGAGTAACTCGTGCTACTCCCCATACTTGACTACAAAAGTGCCAAAATCCGTGCATTTTTTATTGCAGTCGAAACTTTACGTTGATGTTCCGGGCACAAATGAGTCCTCCTTGCAGGCTTTATCCGACCTTCCAGGTCGATGAAGTTTTTCAGTTCCTCCGGTTTTTTATAATCGGGTGAAGTTCCTTTTCTACAGAAATAACACATGTTGCATACCTCCTATTGTTCTGTTATTCCTACAAAGCTGCAAGTAGTCCCTCCTTTCAAAAATATTTTTACTAAGATTTTTACTTTGTAGTTCTATATAATATATCATGTTTTTTCATTTCATTCAACGCGTTTTGCTTTAAATTAAGTATATTAAACATAGAAAAAAGGTAAGCATTTTGATGCTTACCTTTTTTTAACTAAGTTTTCGTTTTTAAGTAGATTTCTATAAATAAAAGTTTTATTTATATTTTGAGATTAATTTGCTCGCCTTTTCTCATCTCTTTATCTACTTATTTATTTTTTTGAAAACTTAGTTTTAATAGAGTTCACTTACAGGAGCGTACTATTGAAAATAATAGCTATTGTTATTATTTTCAGTACAAATGCCCATACTTTATATTTTCCTTTTTTAATATGTTTTCTGTTTTTTGTTTTTTTCTAAGAAAGGATAAGTATGGGAGAACTCTTCTCCTTCTATGTTTTAACAACTTAAACTTTAATTATTATAGCATACTTTACATAAATTGTTAATGTTTTTTTGTTTTTCCAAAATTTTATAAATTGCAATAATAAATTTCCGGTTTCTTATGCACATAAATTTTCCAATATTAGTTGAACTTCCCTCTTTTCCTCTTAAAATGTTTTTTAAAATAGGGATTTTAGGACCGTCCCCAAATCCCTATTGGCGTCTAAATTCCTAATTTCTTACACATAATTTTTCTATACTAACTACTCTTGTAGCTAAGTCTTTATAAAATGATGCCTCGTGAGAAACTAATATTACTGTTCCATCAAATTCTACTAATGCTTTTCTTAATTCTTCTTTTGTATCAACATCTAAATGATTTGTTGGTTCATCCAATATTAAAATATTACAAGGCGTTAATGCTAATCTACATAGTTTAACTTTTGCTTGCTCTCCACCACTTAATGTTGAAACTGGTTGCATTACATGTTCTTTTTTTATTGCACAATCTGCTAAATGTTTTCTTATTTGTTTTTGTGTTAATTTAGGAAATTCGTTTCCTATAATATTTAATGGTATATCATTTGGATTTTCCCAAACTAAATCTTGTTCGAAATAACCTATTTTTTTAATAGCATCTGAAAATCTAAATTCGCCAGATATAGCTGGAATTTGTCCCATCAAAGTCTTAAGCAATGTAGACTTACCTATTCCATTAAATCCTGTTATTACTAGTTTTTCCCCATTTCTTACTTCAAATTTCATCTTTGGAAGTAATGGATAATAATACCCAACTTCCAATTTATTTACTTCTAATACAACCTGTACACTACTTTCTATTGCTGTAAAATGTATATGTGGCTTAGACGTAAAACTAGGCTTTTCTAATCTTTCTATTTTATTTAATTTCTTTTCTCTACTTTTAGCCATTTGTGCAGTAGAAGCTCTTACTTTGTTTTTAGCTATGTAATCTTCTAATTTTTTAATTTCTTTTTGTTGTGATTCATATTGTCTTATATATTCTTCTCTTAAAGCTCCTTTTTGTTTAAGAAAACTTGAGTAACTACCTCTATATTTTTTTATTTTATTAAATTCTATATCACAAATACATGTTGTTACTTTTTCTAAGAAATCATAATCATGTGAAACAATAATAAATGCTCCTTTAAAACTTTGTAAATATTCTGAAAGCCACTCTATATGCTCTTTATCTAGAAAGTTTGTAGGCTCATCTAAGATTAATACATCTGGATTTTGTAAAAGTAATTTTGCAAGTATTACTTTTGCTCTTTGACCTCCACTTAAATTTTTTAAACATGTATCCATTCCCATAGCATTAATACCAAGTCCACTTGTAACTTTAAGTATTGTGCTATCTATTCCATAAAAATTTTCTTCTGACAATATTTCTTGATATTTATCTACTTTATTCATTATACTTTCTGAATAATTCTCAGCCATTTCTTCATATAATTTTGTTAGTTCATCATTTATTTTATAAAGCCTTTCAAATGCTGTTCTTAAATAATTAAATATTGTCATATCTCCTTCTGTTACAGCATATTGATCCAAACTTCCTATTGTTGTATTGTTTTGCCACTTTATTGTTCCTTTATCAGGTAATATTTCTTTCAATAAAATCTTTATTAATGTACTTTTCCCTGTTCCATTTTGACCAACAATTCCCATATGTTCTCCTTTATATAATTCAAAAGAAGAATCTTTATATAACTGCTTTTCAGAAAAAGCATGTGATAAATTTTCTACTTCTAATAATGCCATTTTGTCCTCCCTAATTTGTTCTATTTTTAAGGTATGGCACTGAGCTGTAAAAATGCTCAGTGCCTCTTATTTCATGATTTAATTAAGATAATAGTGTTCCATTTGCTGTTACAATATTCTCCTTAAACAGAGATTCTAAATATTCTTTAAGATAATCTCTTATTTCTTTAATTGTTAATTCAAATAACACATTAATTGAAGTACTATCTGCAATTATCATCATTTCGTCTTGCATACTATACCAAGATATGTTCTTTTTTGATAAAATAACGTTCAATGCAGAACAAAACACATCCAAATAAATTGCATTTTTTATACTTTTTATTACTTCATCTTGTGCTTCAGCCAATGCTTCTGAAGTATAACCTAATTCTTTTCCTTCTTTATGCATAAAGGTAAGAAAATCTGTTAGCTTCGTTTTCCAGTAATCTGATTCAAAAAAATCTTCAATGGATTTTTTTACTTCCGGAAAATCATTTTCCATAAGATTCATTAATTTTTCTTCGTTGTACGGCATTGGTATTACTTTTTGTATCCGTTGCATCATGAAACTCCTCCTCAAAAAATATTTGGCATAATTACTGAAAAAATATTTATTTATTTCGTAACTATATTTTCCCAAATTGCCATGGGTATATTATATATACTATTTACATAATTTTCAAGTGTTCAAATTTGCTAGATAAATGATTAAAAGGATACCAAATAATCACATCTTATTCGGTATCCTTTTGCTACATGTTGCGTCTTATTTCCCGAGTCTTGCCTGAAATATTTGTATGAGTATAACTTTTATCTGCTCAAGATATCTTTTTGATAAATCATTTAAGATATTCGCATAATTTTCTTTTTTCATATATCCTTCCATATCAGATTCATCAAAATCTTCTTCGGTAAAGACTCTAGCAACAGCTTTAAAGAAAAGCTCTAGTTTAATATTTTCTTTAATCTGTCCTTCTATAACCGGTAGAGCCGATAATATCTCCTTCATGGAAAAATTAAATTCAATTCCAGAATCCAAAATTTTATTTTTGAATTCAGTCATGAAGTTTTCGTACTCATCTGTCATGAAAAAATCTTCGATATTTTCATTGACAGCCGGAAAATCTTCTTCAATCAATTTTAAGATTTTTCCGGTATTATACGGCATTTGCATAGTTAAAATCTTGTTTTCCCGCATTTCATGAAGCCTCCTTAATTGTGTTCGATAATTATTAAACTTTATTTTAAGTTCATAACTATCACTTTTCCTGTACGTTACAATCCTTATTATATCTATAATTTATGCATTTTTCAAGTGTCACTCTATTTTGTTTATCTTATTAGAATAAATATAATCCATTACACTATCCGGATAATATTTATCACAAAATCTATCTAAATTATTACTTGCAGCTATTCCTTCAATCCTTTCTTTCTGTCTAGAAGATGCTATACATGAAATTCCAACATCAAAAGCTAGCAATACTATTAAAATTACGGTTACATGTTTTAATGCAAGTAAATCTAATTTTTTTATAACCTTTTCTAAAAATGGATATACATATTTAACAAATAATATTCCGCCTGTGCCCCAATATATACAATGTAATAAACTTGTCCTACCATTTATATTAAACCATAAATTACTATAATCCCATGAAACTGTTCCAAAAAGTTTTTCTTGAAAAAATGAAAATAAATATTCTACAATTCCTCCTAATATCATAGTAATAATAAAAATCTTAAAATTACTTTCATCCTTAATTTTTGATATAACTAAATAATATATAACTAATCCTATTCCATATACCGGAATTAATGGGCCATATAATAAACCTTGCCTAGATGCAAAGTGTCCATTTTGAATAATTGCAACAATTGTTTCAACTCCATATCCTATTAGACTTCCTATTATAAATACCCAAAATATTATTAATATAAATTTAAAAACATCTTTCCTCTTCATATATATCACCTCTAATTTAGCTATAAGCTATCATATAATAATTAATATAATTTTTATAAATTATTAAAATTATATTAATTTTATTGATTTATGTGTAAACAATTTTAATGCATAGTTGAAATATAGCTTTTATAGTAAAATCATGATATACTTTATTAGATTTTACTTATAAACCGACACAACAATAATAGGAGGTATTAAAAATGCGGTTGTTAAAAATCTCGCAAACTATAATCTTTAAAGAAGATACTTTTTCAGGCGTCTTCAAAAAAGGCCAAAAAGTAACTTTTAGTGGCTATTTGGATAGTTTTTCTGATGAAACTTTTACAGGTTACATGAAGCAGGAACCTTTTGATGATGCTAATAGCATTACATTATGTGTAAAAGGATATTTGAACACATTTTCAGGAAATGAGCTAGTGTTGGTTCAAACAACAGAAAGAGATTCAGTTCCGATCACAATGTGTAGTTATTTTCCTCGGATTCGCAATAATGTAGGAACCGGGTATATTGATGATACAAATGGAATTACTACAAAAGAAGGAAAATACTTCTTTATGTGTGGTGATTACATTGCCAACACAGATATAACTCTTGAGGGATTTGAAGAAGTTAATCCTCAGGACAATATTATCCCTGCTTCTACTGAAAGGAGACTGAAAAGAATGTACAGAAAGCTTAACTATTCTGACTATGTCACAAAGAATTTGAATTTTGGATTTCTTTTTGACTACATTAAACCACATTGGTGCGGAGCAGATAAGAAGTTAATCCATATCTATCCAAACTAAGATTTAAATAGCCGTAATTAGGTTTTATGCTTTATAACCTAAAAAATATAACCACTGGTAAATTCTACTAGTGGTTATATTTTTTGATTTTTCCAATTATATCTCAGTAAAAATATTCAAGATTTCGATGGTAGCCTAATTATTAATAAATTTCTCCATTTAAATCTTTATAATCGTTAAATAAATGCTTACATTCATCTCTATCTATTTGTTTTTCATCTAATAAATTTTTATTATTTGTTTCTAAAAATTCATATATTGCATCATCTCTAAAACCAATTTCGCCTGCATCTTTTCTTGTACAAGCATAATATACTTCTTTTATATTTGCCCATATAATTGCAGATAAGCACATTGGACATGGTTCACAAGATGTATATAAAATATATCCTGATAAATCATGTGTATTTAATTTTTTGCAAGCTTCCCTTATAGCTTGAATTTCTGCATGTGCAGTTGGATCATTATTTTTAATTACTTGATTATTAGCAATAGAAATAATATTACCTTCTTTATCTGTTATAACCGCACCAAAAGGTCCTCCTTCATTATTTTTCATTCCTTTTTCTGCTTGATCTTTAGCTAATTTCATAAATTCGTTCATTTTGTCCTCCTACATAACATATAATAATATTGTAAAAAATTGTAATAAACTTCCTAATAATATAAATAAATGAAAAATTGAATGCATATATTTATGTTTTTTACCTAGTCCATATAGTATTGCTCCTACTGTATATGCTAATCCACCTAATAATAATAGTACAAATCCAGCTGTTCCTAATAACTGTGGTAATAAATTTATCTTAAATACTATGCACCATCCCATTACTAAATAGCAAATCATAGAAAATACTCTAAATTTCTTTATATCTATAGAATTTAAAACAATTCCAAGTATTGCTACAAACCATATAACTCCAAAAATTGTCCATCCAAGTGCAGTACTATATTCTCTTAAGGTACATAATGCAAATGGTGTATATGAACCTGCAATTAATAAATATATAGAACAATGGTCCAATACCTGAAATACTTTTTTTGCTTTTCTTTTAGGATTTAATCCATGATATATACTAGACATCGTATATAAAATTATCATTGTAACACCATATATTGCACCACTAACTACTCCATAACCATTTCCATGAATTGCAGCAAATACCACACACAAAACAAGTGCCACAATTCCAAGTGCTCCACCTACAATATGTGAAGTCATATTAAAAATTTCTTCTCCCTTTGTATATTTAGGAAGTATTCTATCTCTTAATTTTGTTCTTCTCATAACTCTCCTAACTTATTTTTAAATAATTTTTTAAAGATTCTAAATTCTTTTCTGCTTCTGCAATTCCTTCTTTATATAAATTTTCTAATTTTGTTTTATCTTTTTCAAGCCTTGAAACAGTAACCTCTTTTTCTGGTCTTATTATAAAAATTTTACCCTCTTTTTCTAAATCTATTAATTCCTCTTGCAATTTATTATATCTTTCTGGCATTGTATTTAATTTTTCAATTAATTTTGGATATTTATGATATGCGAGTTTATATAATTTCTTCATTTTATTAGAAATCATTGGCTTTCTATATGTTTTATCTCTAGTTAATACTACAACTATTTTTTCATATCCTTGCTCCAACGCCCATTTTACAGGAATACTTGTTGTAACCGCTCCATCTAAATAATGATTATTATTTATTTCTACCATTGCAGATGCAAGAGGCATACTTGATGATGCTTGTGCAGCTTTAAATAAATCTTTACAATTGCTTCTTTCTAAATATTCGGTTTCAGCTTTTTCACAATTTGTTGTAACAATTACAAATCTTTGATTAGTATTTTCAAAAGATTTAAAATCGAAAGGAACTTTATTTTCTGAGATATCTCCAAATAAATAATCATATCCAATAATTCCTTTATTCTTTATAAAAGCTTTTCTTCCTATATATCTAGGATCATCACAATATTCTAAATTTATTTTTGCAGATCTTCCTGGCTGTTTTGATATATAACTCATTGCATTTAATGCTCCTGCAGAAACTCCTGCAACACATTCAAATTCCATATTGTTTTTTAAAAATGTATCTAATACACCAGATGTATACATTCCTCTTAATGCTCCACCTTCTAATACTAATGCTGCTTTTATCATTTTATCCCTCCTAGGATTTTATTAACATCATTATTCTACCACAAATATTACTGTTTAGTGTAAATTTTGTGTAAATTATTTCTTAAGATTAAATTAAAAATTGCAAATTATCTGATTTAAATATTATACATAAATATTTTATGTGGTTGTATTTTATGTAAATTTGTTATATAATATATACCAATGTAACTGTTGGATGGTGTTGAACAGGAGGCTTATATGAAAGACAATGAATTAAAACAGTACATTCGCAAAACAATAGAAGGAGAATTAAAAAAATATATTCCTGACTTTATTTTACAAAAAGAAATATTAAATGAACAATGTAGTTTTAATTCTCTTTCTGAATTTTTAATCAAGCTTGGTATAATTTGAGAGAAAAACTCTAGAGGTCTTGAAGCCACAGAGTTTGCTTTTAAGCAATATATAGAAAATGATATCCAACCCGGAAATGAATTATACGATTTATTAAAAAGGGCTGGATATTATGAAAGACTTTTAACTTGGTCAAAAGATATAGCTTTAAAAGCTCAAACGCCGCTATACCAGATAGTGTTTGCGATGTATGGTGATAAGCATCTAACAAACACTCAATTTGTCATTGTAGCAGGTAATTATTATAAGGCTAAAATGGCAGAAAAAAACAAGTAACATAGTAAAAGCACTTAGATTTATTACACCTAAGTGCTTTTTGCATTATCTTTATTTTGCTATCTTCAATCTGTCACTAAAAGTTGTCATTGCAGAATCATATCCTGCTTCAATGCATTTTTTTGCCTCTTCTTTGCTTCCAATAATATCTACATCTTTACAATCAACTTGAATAATTAAATCTGCAAATTCTCTTTGCCAAATTATGGCTGACCTTCTCATACTTTGAAAAGTATTTCTTATTCCTGTAATAATATTTACTTTCTTTTGATTGGTTTTCTTATGATATATATTTTCAACACCTATTACATAATCAGCAAATTGGTCCATTCTGTGTGTTGGAATATTGTGAGTCATTCCTCCATCTAAAAATTGATGAAGTTTTCCATCAATATAAACATCATTTGGAACTGACATTAATGGTAATGAACAAGTATTTTTTACTGCCTCTTCTATTGGTCTATCCATATAACATTTCTCATTCTTAATTTGTCTTGAAGTATAGTAAACTGTTCTTTTTTCTGTAATATCCATTGTAGGAATAAATACAGGCATATCTAAATCACTCATCAATTTTTTACCTTTAGCTTCTGCAACTTCTTTAATTGTTTTTGTAATAACAGTTGGATTTTTTCCTCCACCTCTTACTATTAATTTAAAAGGAGCCTTAATTTTATCTTTTGCACTATATTTAGGAAATTCTACAGCATATTCTATTAATCTTTCTTCAATCTCATCTACTGTATATCCCATTGCATAAAGTACAGCTATACAGCTTCCCATACTTGTTCCAGAAATTGCGGATATTTTAATATTTAATTCTTCCAATGCTTTTATTACACCTATACTACTAAGAGCTTTTGTTCCTCCTCCAGTACATGCTAATCCTACTGTTTTCATTTTGCATCTCCTTTATAACATTTTAGTCAAATTTATATATACTTGATTTGTTAAAATGCAATCATTTAATGCTCTATGCTCATCTCTTTTTAGCAAATTAAAATAATCTATTAAATTATCTAATTTATGATGTTTCAAATTAGGTAATACTTTTCTTGAAATTCTTAATGTATCTACAAAATCATTTGTTAAATATTCATTCATATTTTTATACATACTATCATAAATAAAATTAATATCAAAATTGACATTATGACCTACTATAATGTCCTTATCTAGAAAATCTTTAAAATTTTCTAATACATACATTAAGTCTTTACCTTCTTTTTGTATCATTTCATTTGTAATTCCAGTTAATCTAGTTGTAAATGCTCCTAATTTATTTTCTGTTTTTACAAGTTCTGAAAAAGTCTCTACTTCTTTTTTATCTCTTACTTTTATTGCACTTATTTCTACTATTTCACCAGAAATAGAATCTAAACTAGTTGTTTCTATATCTAATACAGTATAATCATTTAAATCTTTAACTAAACTATGTCCTTTATATGGTCTAATATTATTCATATTTTACTCCTCTTTTAAAATCCATTTAATTCCTTTAGCCATTCTTAAATCAGCATCTTTAAAATGATTTCCATCATTTTCTTCATATGTTGTATTTATTCCTTGTAACTTGTATATTTGCTCAAGCTTTTTAGTATTTTCTTCTACAGTAGCTAATACTTCATTTTTTACTTTGCTTTCTTTATTTCCAAGTGAAAAATACACTTTTTCTATATTTTTAGATATTTCGCTTTGCTCTACATATTCAACAAATTTTGGATACCAAAAAGATCCAGAAGCAGATGCCACTCGGCTAAAAAGATTTGTTTTATATGCAGAATAAACTGCAAATAATCCTCCAAGTGAATAACCTGCTATTGCGTAATATTTTATATTTGTATTTAATTCAATATTAATATATTTTTCAACCTCTGGAATAATTTTTTCTAATAATATTTTTAAATAGTCATCTGCTTTTCCTAAACATTCTTTATCATATTTGTTCAATTTTGGAGCGAACCAAGGTGTCATATCATTATCCCAATCTAAATTTGATATTGCAACTAATATAAATTCTTTGCATTGTAATTTATTACACCTATCAAATACTTCTTTTCCTTCGTTTCCATATGTATTTAAAATAACTACTGGTACATTTTCTTTATGATTTTCATTAAAATAAATATCAATAATTTTATTTTCTATTTTTAATTCTTTTTGCATATTACTCCTCTTTGTTTAATGCTTTAATTAATCTTCTTGGACTTCTTATAGCTTTAATTCCATATTCTTTAAGTTTTTTAAATGTCCATTCATTTTGATTATATCTTTTTCTATACTCATTTTAACACCTCTATTGCTATTATGATTGTATAGTTTATTTTTCATATATAATATAACATAATCCTACGTAAAAAACTAGTATAGTAATTTTATATTATTAGCTTTATTTTGTTAATTTAGATAAATTTTTCAAAGGTTTGTGGAGTTGACGTAATCTTGATTTTTAACTGTTAACATGATATAATTTAACCTATATTGTGCAATAAGGAGGAAACTTATATGAAATTTATTGAAGGACCCAAAACAATCCGGATAAAGAGAAATTCTGGCACTGTTATACTCTTAGCTGGTGTACAGGGATCTGGAAAAAGTTTTTTTGCTCGAAATCATTTTGACAAAAATTGTATAATAGATAATGATAAAATCTTTATACAGACTTTTAAAAGTTCAGGCTTTTCAAATGTCTTCTCAGACGAAGATTTTGATGAAATCTATCATAGAACGCAATTAACTGTTAGTTCTATGTTAGAAGGATACAGAAAAATCCGGCCATATACTGTAATGGATTCAATAGGTTACAAATTTAATCAATGGGCTAAATTGATTGATGACCTTAGAGAAGATTACAGCAATATTATAATATTAATTTTGCAGCCATCTATTCAGGTTGTAAAAAAACAATTTGAAGAACGGGAAAAAAACAAAAACCTGATTCCGGGATTATTTTCTCCGGATTTAGGTCACATATTCTTTTCCTGGCATATTCTTGAAAAAGCAATTCGGGATAAAACTGCAGGAAAAGATGCTGATATTACTTATATAATAAGAAATCCTAAAAAGGTAAATATTGTTATTGAGTAATATTTGTCAACAATTTAATAAGTTCCGCCACATATATTTACTTTGCTATGTGGCAACAGCAATTTGAAACTCATAATATTGCTATTCAAAGGAACCACAGGTAAAACTTGTGGTTCCTTACTACTTAATAAGGAGATATGATTATATTTTTATATCTCCTTCATTTTTTAATTATCCTATTATTAAATTGTTATTTAGTTAACAGTCGCAATTATAAATAAATCGCCAGAATTAATTAAATTCTCTGCTGTATTTTCATCAGGTAATTCTCCATTATATGCTACCCAATATTGTGAATTTTGGTAATTCCATACTCCTGTTTTCTCATAAGTTTTATATTTAATTGTTCTATCTTCTTGTGCTGAAAGTCTATCTCTTGTATCATCTTTTACTAAATGAATTTTATTATTTCTTGCTTCATATAATACATCTATTATATAAATATCCCCTTCAGCTGTAGATTGAACTACTCTAATAAATGCATTTTCTTTTTGGTTATATTTATTCATAAAATCATTATACAAGTTATCATTGTGAACCATTGCTCCTATTACAAAGCAATTATCTTTTTGAGCTTGTTCTATAGAATAATTTTGTGGCAAAGTTCTAATGTCTGTATAGTTTTCTGTAATACTATGATTATAGAAATCATTTATATCTGATATACCTTTATATTCTATTTTATAACCCTCTTCTAAATCATTCGTTCCCTCGGTAGGAGTATCGGGAAAAAATCTGCCACCCATTATTAGACTCACTGTTTTACCATTTTCATCTTTAAACTTTATATCAAAACCTCCAAAACTTGAGACCCATTCAATATTTTCATACTCAAATTGTTTTTCAGGGAAATACTCTTTTAAATATTTTTCTGCTGAATTTTTTGCTATTTGTTCAGGAATTATCCAACTAATCCATAATCCTAAACTAATAATTATTAACACTATAATTACTATTAATATAATTTTTTTCTTTTTATTCATAATAAACTCCCCCTATAATTTACTATTTTTATTATGATATCATAAAAAGAATAATTACTCTATACTTTCGTATAAAGTAATTTATTACTATGTTTTTGTTACTAAAAAACTACTATTGCATTAATTTTGATATAAATAATTCATAAGGATTGCAATTTATATGTGTTTTTATGTTAGCTATTCCCGGCATATTTTGTACATTATCTATTATTGTTTGAATATTTGTATTTGTTTTTATTTCAATTGATGCTTGCAATGGATTATTTTGACTATTATATCCATCTAATAAATTTTGATTATCATTAAAATTATTTTTCAATCTCTCTAAAGCTTTATCTTTTGAAACATATTCAAGTTCTAAGTTTTCACTTACTCCAATTATTTTACTTTTTATGTTTTCTACTTGCTCTTCTGTTATATCATCTTTTAAATATATTTCAGCTGTTGAAGCAATCTCTTTATAATTTTTAAATACAAGTATATTAAACATGATTATTAATAATAAAACTATTAAACCAATTAAAATAATTATATTTTTTTTTGTCAAATTTCTTTTTACATATTTGAAAAAATCAATTTCTTTTACTTCTTTTCTTTTTTCATTTTCTGATTTAATTTCTTCTAAAGCATTTTTGCAATTTTCGCATGTTTTTAAATGATTTTCAACTAATTCCTTTGAGGCTGAACTTAAAACACCATCATTATAACTAAAAAGCAAATCTTTAACTATATCACATTCATTTTTCATTTATCAAATTCCTCCTTTAATTTTTGCTTACCACGGAAAAATACAACTCTAGCCCAATTTGATGTTTTATTCATGATTTCAGCTATTTCACTATATTCGAAATTACCAAATATTCTTAAATACATCACATTTTTAGTATCTTCATCTAGTTTCTGCAATTTTTTAAATAATTGTATCTTTTGTTCTTTATTACAAAAATTTTCTTCTATCGAGTTTTCAATACACAAATAATTTTGTGATATATCTAATGGTATCTCTTTTCTTCGCTTATCTTTTTTTAATTTTTTATACCATATATATTTACTGATTTGACATAACCAAGTTGAAACTTTGCAGTCACCTCTAAATTTTTTTATATCTTTAATAGCTACTAAAAAAGTTTCTTGAGTAATTTCTTCAGCTGTATCTTCATTTCCAGTTAAGCAGAATATGTATTTATATACTATTTCACCATATTTTTTATATATTTCATCTATATCCTGCATAACTTTTCCTCCTTTCACTTATTTAGTATATTTTATTATCATTTTGTTACAAAAAAATTAAATTTTTTTCATATTATGAAACGTAAATTAAGTTGTCATTTTAATTAAGTATATGTACCACAACTGCACATACTATTTTTTTGATTAAAATAATATGTGCAGTTTCACTTTTATTTCTAATTTCCATTGTTTCTAATTATTTGAATCTAATTGTAAACAACATATAAAACTTATTATTACAATTATTAAAGAGTCTAATATTATTTTTCAGAATTTAGTTTCTTATCTGTTTCATTATTTTTTATTTTCTTATATTTAATTACTAAAGTTATTCCATAAGCTAGTATACTTTCTAAAGTCAATTTTAAAGTTATAAGAAAAAATGCTGAAATATCAGTTTTTTGATATAAAAATATAATTCCTATGCTATAAACTAATAGAGTCAATAAAAAGTTAATGAAAATTTTTAGTAGTACTTCTTTCATGTTTCTAATCTCATTAATATTTTCTAAACATGCAACAATAATACTTACTATTGCAATTCCACCATAAATCCAAAGTAAAAGTAATGGAATAATCGCTATACTAATTATACAGAATATAATTAAAAGCGTAACTATCATTATAAGATTAATAATTGGAATCATTGAAAAATATTTCTTCATTTATATCACCACAAATCAAAATATATTAATATAACGTTAACTTATACGAATACTCCAAGAGTATTTTCTTGCTTTTCTTACTGCGCCTGTACATCCCCTTCGGACGCATTTTCTTCTTACTTTCCATTCTATTCCAAACAAAAAAAGTAGTACTTTCGTTACTACTTTTCCGTTTGGCTGGGCTGGCAAGATTCGAACTTGCGCATGCCAGAGTCAAAGTCTGGTGCCTTACCGCTTGGCTACAGCCCAATATGATTAATTTTTCTACATTGTATTCGCATACTGAATTTGTAGTTCACTTCGTTCACACAACTTCAGCAGCTACAGCCCAATATAATATCTGGGGTGAGTACTGGGATTCGAACCCAGGATCTCCAGTGCCACAAACTGGCGCGTTAACCAACTACGCCATACTCACCATCTCTTGCGGACAACTAATATTTTAAACCATTTTATATCATTTTGTCAACGTTTTTTTTAATATTTTATAATTAAATTTATTTTTTATCTAAAAATGTTGATTTTACTGTTTTTTGGTTATATTATATAATTCATAAAAATACACAGGAGGTATATGTTTATGGTTAAAGCTTTTATGTCTCTTAAGTTTCATGATGGAGAAGAAGACAAACAAAAAGTTAACGACATCACTGTGGCACTAGAAAATGCAGGAATTATAAACTATGTTATGGTTCGGGATTGTGAAAAATACGGTAAATCCCCAATTCCTGAAGGCTTAAACTTAATGCCTGACTTTGCTTTTCCAAAAATGGCTGAGTCAGACATGCTTATAGTGGAATTTACGGAAAAAGGCGTAGGACTCGGAATGGGTGCTGGCTTCACATCTGCTTTAGACAAGCCAATCTATGTAATCGCCAAGACCGGAAGCGATATTTCTTCTACAATGAAGAGTGTTGCAAGAGAAATTATCTTTTATGATAAGCCTGAAGATCTTACACCAAGATTTAAGGAAATCGCTAAAAATTTCCACATTCCACCAATCATTTTGGCATCACAATCTGAATATAGAAAAAAGATGCTAAAAGAAACTTTAGGGGCTATTCCTTTTAGTGTAATAGCAAGTCATTCAGAAGAAATCTCGTTTGATTCTGATGAATTTGACGCTCAACTTAAAGGAATTGCATTGCAAAAGGCACTTACTGTGCTTAATCTTACTAGGCACAGAGGTAAACGAATAATTATTGGCTGTGATCAAAACATTGTGTTTAATAACACATTAATTGGTAAGCCAAAAAACATGACCGAAGCATATGAACTTCTTTGTTCTATGCAAGGTAGTAACCAAATATATTCACATGTTGCAAATGTCATTATTATTGCTGATAAAGATAATATTGTGAAACAGACAGCAAAATATGATATAGCAAGGATGAGCATGGATAAAATTTCAGAAGATGAACTTATTTCTTTTTTGGAAAAAGGCACAACATTAAAATGTTGTGGAGGTTTTAATATCTCTGATGCTCCTTTTGTTCATCTTGAAGAAGGTTCAATGTCAACCGCTATGGGAATGACAACAGAGTTTGTAAAGGACTTCATTTCTAAAATTTAATCTATGTTTTAAAGGGAGTTGCAATCTCAGATTGTAACTCCCTTTGATTTAACACCAAAATACTTAATGTTATTCAAAAATTATCTTACTTTCATTTCCCTTTCTTATAAAAAACAAGTTTTTAGTTTCATAATTTACATCGGCTAAATCCTGATGAGTTGATATAATTATAATTCTTTCCCTATTTTTATTTATATAATATATAAGAAAATTAATAATTTCCGTTGCAGTTGCATTACTTTCATTGTAATCATCTGCTTTTTCATCAAGACCTGAAGTTGGTTCATCTAGTAACACTAAATCTTCATCATTTAACCAATATAAAATTTTTGCAAGTATTAATCTTTGTTTTTGGCCATTTGATGGTGCATTCACATCGTGATTACAAAGCCAATCCCATACATTGCTGGATTGTTTAAAGATTTCATCCCAAAGTTTTAATCCTTTCAAGATGTATTCCATTTTTTCATAATCAGGAACTTCATCACAAAACAATTCTTCGAAGAGTGATAAACTTCCCAGAATTAATTTTTCATTAAAAATTAGATATTTAGGAATTTTATTTTCTCGATTATGTTTCATTCTTCCTGTTACTAAATCCATAAATGTGGATTTTCCAGCTCCAGATGGTCCTCTTAAAATTAATATATCACCTTTTTTCATCTCAATAAAGGTGTCTAATTTTAGAGAAAAAGAAATTTCATCTTCCTTTTCCTTATATGAAACAAAAAAAGGTAAAATATTCATTTTTTCTGTTTTTACTATTTCTACTGGATTGTTAAACCTTTCCATTATAAGTTCCATATCA
This sequence comes from uncultured Clostridia bacterium, assembly GCA_944392175.1. Lineage (GTDB taxonomy): Bacteria > Bacillota > Clostridia > TANB77 > CAG-508 > Merdicola. Next base: position 4,255 of record CALXVT010000020.1, on the reverse strand, counting down.
GGCTTCTCTACTTCCATCATAGAAATATCAGACATCATATCATCAACAACTCTAATTGCAGAATTAACTCTAGAATAAATAGTTTCAATTATAGTTATTGTTGCTATAACTTCTGTTATCGAATTTCCAGTAATATTTGGATACACAGATGCAAAAAGTAGTCCAATTATCCCATAATTAACTATCAATTCTATTACAGTCTGAATAATCTGAATTATACCAAATTTATTATTGGCATCTATTTTCTCTTTAGAATAATTTGCTAATGTCTCCTCTAATCTATTTATCCTCATTCTATTATCATTTTGCACAATAGCAGGTACTCTTAATATATCATTAATTAGTACATTCTTTTTCACTTCTGTTTTACTTTCAATAATATATAGTTTATTTCTTCTTTTTGATTTGTAAACTGAAAGTATTCCATTGGCAATGATAAAGAATAGTAATATTGGAATAAATACTTTCTGAGAAATAGATGTGTTTGTTATTATGGTAACAATTATCATAATGACGACTGATACGATGGATAAATAATTAAAGATTAAATCTGATTGCCTAGCCCAAGCTCTTCCAAGATATCTTTGTATAGTATTCAGAACTTTTTCGTTTGAAAAAGTATGATAATAGCCATCTTTTTCATCATACTTTAATACAGAATTCTGTACCTTTATTAATATCTCACTAGCTTTTATTGAAATATTTTTTTGAACAAGTTCAGAAAATTTAGTCCTTATACTATTACTCCATACATACAAAGATTGGTCTATCAGTCTTTGAGACTGATAAAAGCAAAAGCAGATGATACCAAGAATAATAAGCTTTTCAGCCAATAATGTATTGGTAAGTTTTAGCATAAATGCAAAAACCATTCCTAATATAGACATTAATAGTGAAAATATTTGCCGTTTTATTTCTTGCATTTTAAGTTCTCTGGGAATTTTTAAGCTTTTGTCATCTATTGTCTGATAACAAAAGATATTTTTCATTTCCCGCAGATATTCAGATAATTTTTTCATTTTTTTCTCCTCCTATTAATTAATTTTACTCAGATTCCAAAATTAGATGCTAATATTATATCATACTTCACATAATTTTTCATCGTTTATTATTTAAAATCTTTAATAATACCAGGCATTTACATTATCATTAAAATTATTCCAAAATAAAAAGAGCATCTAATTACTCTTTTTATTTTCTAATTTATATATAATAAATGCAACTATAACTCCTAATGTTGCAGTAATAAGTTGTGTTGTTCCCATTGCAGTACTTAAAGTTGTTACTAATTTTTCTGGAAATACTCTAAATACATTAATCAAATTAAATAATCCAAATATTATAGCTACTTTTACTATTATCCCAATAATTCCGGCTAAAAAATAATGTTTATTTTTCCCTAACATTAAGAATTTATATGAATAAATTAATGCGAAATTTCCAAGCCATATTGCAGGTATCATATATACCATATATACAGAAGCTGTTCCAAACACATACCCACTTAATATTGTAGATATACTTGGCATTGTAACTATACCTAGAATCTTTCCCCATCCTTTTAAATTAATTGCAGATGTTACTAATGCTGCATTTACAATTGTTCCTACTATTAGTTGTGAATTTGTAGATATCACACTTGTACTACCAAAAATACTGCTTAAAATTCCTCCTAAAAAAGTTGGTACTAATAACGCAATTAAAAATATTAATATTGTTTGAATAATATCAATATTTTTAGAAAAGTCCCTTACTCTTTTACTCATTATACCTTCATTTTCCATTTTAAACCCTCTCTTTCTTTTAGACAGAGCTTTAAAATATATCTTTATTTATTTGAATAAATAACTTTACTTGTTATGCCAGAAAGCTTACCTATCTTTCCAGATAAAGTATTTATTTCATCTTGTGGAGCATCAATAATTATAGTAATAATATTAATTGCTTTTTCTTTGTATGGCATTCCCATTCTTCCAATTATCCTATTAGAATAATCATGTAAAATTGAATTTAATGTTTCTACATTATCTTTATTTTCTAATATAATTCCAATTATTGCTACTCTTGTATCCATAGTTCCTCCCATCTTTGCTTTTACCTTAATAAAATTTTGGTATCAGAAGAAAATATAATACTTTGCTATAAAGATATTCTTATTAGCTCAGTTTATAAAAAGTATATTACAAAAAATATAAAAAAACTAGTATATTCTTAAATTTTTAAATCTTTATATCTTTTTTATGTAAAGTATGATATAATATTCTTTGTAAATCACGATTAGTATTTATACAGGAGGAATTTTATGGAACAAACAGTTGTAGTTTTTACAAAACCTGCATATGCAAACGCTGTGACACATGACAGGGCATTTCATTCTAATGAAGTGCTAAGTGCCGTATTATTAGCTAATATAAATGATGGCTTGATTCGGCTTGCACGTGTAAGCTCATTGGATGCATCTATTGCTGATGATGCTATTATTTTTGATATTGGCAATGGCGAATTTTGTCCAGACGGTTCATTAAAAAGGTATAATGACATTCCTTACTCTTCTGCAGGACTTATCTGGAAAAAATTCGGAGTAAAGTTTCTGGAAGATAATGGATATGAAAAAGCTGAAATACTCTGGCTTTTAATGGATATTGAACTCTTTCAGCCAATTGATGCTTTATGCTCAGGCCATAAACCAATAGCTGATTATAAAAATAATGCATTTTCCATTGAACACATAATAAATCTTTTTAATGAAACATCAAATAATAATGATGCTTTTTGCAAAGCATTCAAGTTCATGGATATGATTTTTGAACTTTCATTAAATCATTGTCTTGCGAAATTGCAGGACCTTCTGTAATCTGCCTTTTTCCAGGCAGTATTAACTCTTTATTAAGAAATTAAAGAGTTTTTAGACCATCGTAAGGAGTAAATCTTTACGGTGGTCTTATTCTTTGAATGTAATTTGCTTTTTTATGTAAATTGTGTTATAATAAAGTCCTAGTCCAGTTTAAAAAAAGCCAAAGAATGGAGGCAAAATGGACTTACGCTACATCTATGCAGCCAAAAAGCTGCTTGACCTTAATCAAGGTCAGATGTCTTATCTCTTTCCACTGGATCAAGATGGTGAGCTTTTTCTGGTAACTGACTTGAACCTGTCTAAGGCGCGTATTCCACGTGGATTCCGCTATGACAGCAAGCGCAATCTGTACTGCTCTACTAAAGGGCATGCATTTGCACTTCCAGTCGTGTTGCTTGAAGACGTCAAGCTCTAGCACAAAAAAAACTCATTCCGTTAACGGAATGAGTTTTTTATATTTAAAATTAGTGCCAACAAAATAGTTATCTACAACTTTTTTGGCTCACTTGACGGTTGATACAAATATCAATCAATTTGTTAAAATATATCATATTTTTATAAAGTGCAATAATTTTATATAAAACTTTATAAAAAAATGCAGAGGATATAGTGTTTTACTACTATGTCCTCTGCCTGAAACGTTCACTTTTCTTCCTTATCCTCTTCTTCCTTTTCAGCCTTTATCGTGTTATATACAATTATTCCACAAATGATTGCCATTACAATGCCAGGAATAACAAAGTATACATCACGCCAAATTACAGCCTGTGCGAAAAAAGATACTGCCAAACTGCTAAACACACCTGCAAGAAAATTGCATAAATTTTGCAACCGTTTCATTTTACTCCTCCTTAAATTGTTCGAAGGTTTGCACCTCCGAAAGTTTACTTTTCAAAGGTGCAACAAAATAGTGTTATTATTTTATTATACAACATTTTACATAAAAACACAAGTTTTGGTAGCTATTTAAGAGGGTATAAAAGAATCCTTTTTGTAACAAAAAAATCAACCAGATTTTTTTCTGATTGATTTTGTATCAATTCTGTTCTATTAGTTCGAACAGAAACGTCATTGGTGGAGATGAGGAGAGTCGAACTCCTGTCCACTAACCCGTCCATACGAATTTCTCCGAGTGCAGTTTATTATTTAAATTTCCTAATATAAATTGATTAATAAACAAAACAATTTATATAGTATCTCTTAATTACCCACTATTCCAGAGAACTAATAGCTTCGTTTCCTACTTTAATTTGGCGCCCTATTTATAACAGTAGGCTTTATAATAGAACGACGTTGCAACTAGGCAGCGTAAGCTAATTCTTCGTTATTAGCGTTTATATTTAATTTTGCTTTTTTTAAGTGGCCAAAGCAACCATCCACTACTCGCTTTTCATACTTCTA
>CALXVT010000019.1 GCA_944392175.1 uncultured Clostridia bacterium | reverse complement strand
GGCTCCTCTTGTTGGACTCGAACCAACGACCTATCGGTTAACAGCCGAGCGCTCTACCAACTGAGCTAAAGAGGAATGTCTTTCAACAATTTGTATTATATACTATTAATTTTTTTATTGCAATAGTATTTTAAAAAAATTTTTTCTTGTCTAGTGATTGTATCCTGAAACTCACTAGACATAAGAAAAAAACTATTTTAAAAATTTCATTACATCTTTTATCATTGTTTTATTTATATTATCAGTTACTTCTGGGAACAAACTATAAATTGAACATCCTAACTTAATTTCTATTTCATTTTGAACTGAGAAAATTGCTTTTAGATTTTTTTCGGAAACATGACTTATTCCATATCTTAACATACTTTCAGATCTTCTTCTTTCTATTGTATTTATTCCAGTTGAACTTCCCATATTATCTGCTATTTGAAGAATTTTATCATATAAGTTAAATTTATTTTTATCAATAAAATCTTCTATAAATTTTATTTCTGCTCTGCTTAGATTTGTATTCCTTTTTGTCAAATTACCTTTTACTAAACTTCTATCATAAAAAGTATGAGTTAAACAAATTCGTGCTTCTTCTTCATAACCTAGTTTTATTAAATAATTATATCCATCTATTATGTGTCTTATACCTGTATGTTCTTTTTTTCCTCTACCAATATCATGAATTAGTCCAAAAACATAAGCTTTTTTTGAATCTAAACCTAAATTTTCTGCCAATCTTTCAGCAACAATTGCAACATTAACAGAGTGACTAACCCATAATTCTTTGTTTTTCCTTGGTGCATCTTCTAACATTTTATATGCTTCTTCGATAGTTAATCCATTTTTTTCTTCCATAAATATTCCTCCATATTATGGATTATATTATATAAAATTTTTTTGTGCAATGATTATATTGTGTTTATAAAGAAAAAAATATATAATGGTTTTGAAAATTAAAAGACTAACAGGAGGTTATTATGAATATAGGTTTTTATCCAGGAAGTTTTGACCCATTTACAAATGGACATTTACATGTTGTTAAATCAGCAAGTAAACTATTTGATAAAGTTGTAATTGGAATAGGTATTAATTCAGAAAAGGATAGAAGATTTTCAAAAGATATAATGGAAGATGGAATAAAGGAATGTTTAATAGAGAATGATCTTTTAAATGTAGATGTTATAACATATGATAATCTTTCTATTGATGCTGCAATTTCTTGTAATGCAAATTACATTATAAGAGGTCTTAGAAATGATATGGATTATCATTATGAAGAAAATTTTGCACAAATAAATGAGGAGCTTGGAAACTTAGATACAATCTATATTCGTTCAGGAAAATTTGGATTCATAAGTTCAACAATGATTATGGATCTTATAAATAATAAACGAGATATTTCAAATTATGTTCCAAGAACAATTATAAATAAAATAATAAAATAATACTAAAGAAAAGTCGCTATTTAATAGCGCTTTTTTATGATGCAAAAAAATTTTAAAAAAATATGCAATAAAATGTAATCTTGATACATTAATATAGTGAAAGGGGAAAAGTGAATTCAATGATGTTGGTACCAAATATTAAAGAATCTCAAAACTCCTTATTCGAAAGATATATAAAAGATATCGCTTTAGGAGATAAGGAAGCTTTGGCAAATTTATATGAACAAACTAAATCAGCAATATATGGGTTTTCTTTATCAATTTTAAGAAATACTCACGAAGCTGAAGATGTCTTGCAAGATGTTTATATAAAAGTTTATGAAAACGCAAATACTTATCAAGCAAATGGAAAGCCATTGGCTTGGATGATAACTATAACAAAAAATTTATCTTTAATGAAATTACGAAAAAACAAAAATCATAAGAACGTAGATGAATTAAAAGAAGTTTTAACAGATAATAAGGGGATAAAGGATGCTGAAAATAAGCTTATTATAGATACAATATTTTCAAATATTTCTGAAGAAGAAAGAAATATATTAGTATTACATTCAGTATCTGGTTTAAAACATCGAGAAATAGCAAAAATATTGGGAATACCTCTTACTACTGTTTTATCAAAATACAATAGAACAATAAAAAAAATAAAAAGAAAGTTGGGTGAGGAAAGAAAATGAGAAAAAAAGAAATTGAAAAAAGGTTACAGCAAATGATTTCAGATAATGTTCCAAATGTATTAGATAATATCCTCACTCAATGTAAAGAAGTGGAGGGAATGGAAACTATGAAATCGAAAAATGAAGAGAAAAAAGATGTTACAGTAAAAGATAAAAAATTAAAAATTAACTTTATGAATTATAAATTAGTTGGAGCGTTAGCTGCAGTTGTGATTTGCTTATTTGGTGTATTAGGTTTTAATCAATATCAAAAAGTTAGTACTTCAGTTGATTCAATTATTAATTTTGATGTTAATCCAAGTGTAGAAATTAAAACAAATGCTCAAGAAAAAATAGTAGAAGCAAATCCTTTAAATGATGATGGAAAGAAAATTTTAGCAGATATGGATTTAGAAAAAGTTGATTTAGATGTTGGTGTAAATGCAATAATCGGATCAATGTTAAAAAACGGTTATATATCAGAAATTCAAAATTCTATATTAGTATCAGTAAAAAATGATGATACACAAAAAGCTAAAGACTTAGAAACAAAATTAACTAATGAAATTAATGAATATTTAAATGGTCAAAATATACAAGGTGCAGTACTTGCTCAATTATATGGTGATGATGATGCAATAGAACAATTAGCTCGAGAGAATAATATATCAGAAGGAAAGGCTAATTTAATAAGTAGAGTTTTACAAACAGGAATAAAAGATTCTCAAGGAAATAATTACACATTTGAATCTCTTGCAAAATTATCAATAAATGAATTAAATACATTACTTGGTTCTAAAAAAGTAACATTAAATGAAGTATCATCTACAGGAAGTGCAAATGATAGTGGTTATATAGGAGCAGAAAAAGCAAAAGAAATAGCATTTAATAAAGCAGGAGTAAAATCTAGCAGTGTAACTAATTTAGATGTAGAATTTGATTGTGACAATGGAATTTTAATTTATGATGTAGAATTTGATGTTGGAAATAATGAATATGATTATGAAATTAATGCAAAAGATGGAAGTATTGTAAAAGAAGATGTAGAAAAGGAAAATAATACAAATACAAAGTCAAATACTAAAAAGGCTTCATCAAATAAAACTAGTTCATCAACTAGTACATCAAGCAAAAATAACAAGAAAAATTATGATAGATATGATGACGATAGATACGATGATGAACCAGATGAAAACGAACCTGATGAAGATGAAAATGAACCTGACGAGGACGAACCTGACGAAGACGAAGATGAGCCAGATGAAGATGAATAAAAGTAAAATAAAAAGTACACTACTTATATAGTTTTGTACTTTTTATTGATTTTTATATGTAATTAGAATAATATAACAGTATAAATAAACTTATAGAGAGGAAAATAAAAAATGAAAAAATATTTAGAAGACTTAAAAGGGCTTTATATAGCACATAGAGGATTATATAATAACGAAAAAGGAATTCCAGAAAATTCTATGAAAGCTTTTAATGAAGCTTTAAAAAGAAATATAATAATAGAACTTGATGTACATTTATTAAAAGATGGAAAAATGGTTATAATTCATGATGATAATTTAAAAAGAATGACAGGATATGATAAAGATTTAAAAGATTGTACTTATGAAGAAGTTAGCAAATTAAGATTATTAGATACAGATGAAAAGGTTCCACTTTTAGAAGATGTATTAGAATTAGTTGATGGAAAAGTAATGCTAGATATAGAGCTTAAATATGATGTGGAAGTAGGGAAACTAGAAACAGAACTTTGCAAATATTTAGATAAATATGAAGGAAAATTTATTGTTAAATCTTTTAGAACAAATACTGTTAAATGGATAAAAGAAAATAGACCAGAATATATTGTTGGCCAATTAGCTACATACAAAAATGAAGAAATAAGAAACAAAGAATTATGTTTAAAAGGAAATATTTGTGAAGCTGATCCGGATTTTATTGCATACGATTTAAGAACATTACCAAATAACGAAGTGGCAGAATGCAGAGAAAAGGGAATTCCAGTTCTAATTTGGACAGTAAAGACTAAAGAAGATTTAGAAAAAGCCAAATTATATGGTGATACTTTTATTTCTGAACATGAGATATTATTAGATTTATAAGATTTATATATGTACAAATTGCTTCATAATGGTACAGAACTTATCATATACGTAAAAATCATATAACAAGAGAAACCCGCTGTAGATTAATCTACAACGAGTTAAAAATTATTCCTCGTACCACTTTCGAGGGCTGGACATTTGCGAGTGATAGAATAAAGCAGTTGCTAGATTATAGCAAGTGCTGTTATACACTCCTTCCGAATATAAAGCCATAAGTCTGTCTTTATTAATATCAGGCGTGTCTATATCACGTAGCATTTCCTCACAAAGAGGATGAAATTCTCGAAGATTAGGATCAGCAAGAAACTCTTCTAATTTCCGTTTAATCTCAAACTTATCGTTTATGTCCATTTTTTCTGCTCCTTTCAATATTGTATACATAATTATACAATATTTAGAATAAATTGTAAAATATAGCTAATTAAAATAATGTATGATATACTAAAATCTGCTATAGGAGGTAAATATGAAATCATTAAAAGAATTATATAAAATAGGGAATGGTCCATCTAGTTCGCATACAATGGGACCTAAAAAAGCAGCATTATTACTAAAGGAACAATATCCAGATGCGGATTTATATAAAATTATATTATATGGTTCTTTAGCTTTTACAGGAAAAGGACACTTAACAGATAAAATAATAAAAGAAGCTTTAAATCCAAGCAATGTAGAAATATTATTTAATAAACAAGAAAAGAATTTAAAGCATCCTAATACCATGGATTTAATAGCATATAAAGATAATGTAGAACTTGGAAATTTTAGAGTATATTCAGTTGGTGGTGGGAGTATACAAGTTGAAGGAAAAGATTTTCAAGATGAAAAAGATATATATAAATTTACTACTTTTACAGATATAAAAAATAATTGTACAAATTTATTAGAATATGTGTATTCTCAAGAAGAGGATGATATAAAAGAATATTTAAAACAAGTTTGGAATGCTATGAAAAATGGGATTGAAGCAGGACTTAATGATGAAGGAATAATTCCAGGAAAATTAAAAATACCAAAAAGAGCTAAAAGTTTATATGAAAAAGTTGTAGAAAATGAAACTCCAGAATTAAAAAGAACTAGATTATTAACAGCATATGCTTATGCTACAAGTGAGCAAAATGCTTCAGGTGGAATTATAGTAACAGCTCCAACATGTGGAGCATCTGGCGTTTTACCCGCAGTTTTATATTATTTATATAAAGAAGAAAATATACCAGAAGAAAAAATATTAGAAGGCTTAGCAGTTGCAGGATTAATTGGTAATTTAGTAAAAACTAATGCTTCAATTAGTGGAGCAGAGTGTGGATGCCAAGCAGAAATTGGTACAGCATGTTCTATGTCAGCAGGAGGATATGCATATATAAAAGGATTTTCAACAGATGTTATAGAAAATGCTGCAGAGATAGCAATGGAACATCATTTAGGATTAACTTGTGATCCAATTTATGGATATGTGCAAATTCCATGTATAGAAAGAAATGCAGTTGCAGCGATAAGGGCAATTGATTCAGCTAATATGGCATCACTTTTATATAAAGATAGTAAAATCTCATTTGATTTAGTAGTAGAAACAATGTATGAAACAGGTAAAGACTTAGGAAGCCATTATAGAGAAACTAGTAAAGGTGGTTTGGCAAAAAAATATTGTAGAAACAAATTTTATAATGCTAATTTGGAAGAGGAGTAGAAATATGCAAGTAATAGAACAATTTATAAAAGGAAAATATGGAAAAGAAGAATTATGTGAAGATGCAATAGTTGTTTGTGAAAACTTTATTGCAGTAATAGATGGAGTTACATCACAAGAAAATCCTTGTCAAGGTAAAGCTTTAGGTAAAATTATTTCAGATATTTTAAAAAATATTATACCAACAATACCAGAAAAATCTAGTTGCGAAGAAGCTATTAGTTACTTAAATGAAAAGATATTAGAGGAATATAAAAATGAAGGAATATATGATTTAATAAAAGATGATCCAAGAAAACAACCTGCTGCTTCGCTAGTGATATATTCTAAATTTTATAATCAGATTTGGATGATAGGTGATTGCAAAGCATTATATGGTAATAACACAATTGATAATGAGCTTGAAATAGATATAATGTATGCAAAAATTAGAAAGATTTTAATAGAATATCTTTTAGAAACTGGATGTACAGAGGATGAACTATTAGAAAACGACATTACTAGAAAATTTTTGGACGAAACTATAAAAAGGCAACCACTTATTAGAAATAAAAGATTTTATGGTAAATATGATTATGTATCTATTGATGGATTTAGTAAATTAGATAAAGAACTTATCAAAGTAGTAGATGTACCAAAAGATGTAACTGAAATTGCTTTTTGTACAGATGGATATAGAAAAATTTTTGCTACATTAAAAGAATGTGAAGAATATAATAATCATATAAAGCAAGAAGATCCATTATGCTATAAAGAATATTGGCATGAAAGAGGCTTCGTAAAAAATCAAGAGAATTATGATGATAGAGCTTATATAAGATTTAAAATATAATTTTTAGTTATATCTGAATAAGTATTATGTATTTTACATAATACTATAAAAGCAATATAATCATACTATAAAGTTGATTATAAAGGAGATATGAGATGAAAATTTATGTAACAAGACATGGACAAACAGATTGGAATGTAGAAGGAAAAACACAAGGAAGAGCAGATATTGAGCTGAATGAAGTTGGAATAAGCCAAGCTAAGCAAACTAAAGAAGCGTTAAAAAATAAAAATATAGATTTAATAATATGCTCTCCATTAAAAAGAGCCAAACAAACAGCAGAAATAATTAATGAGGGAAGAAATATTCCAATTATTTATGATGAACAAATAATGGAAAGAAATTTTGGTGAATTTGAAGGTAAAAAAATAAAATTTGATGAATTTTGGGATTATAACATAAATCCAAAATACGAAAAAGCAGAAACAATCAAAGAGATTATAGGTAGAATTTCAAACTTTTTAGATGGAATAAAAGGAAAATATAAGGATAAAAATATTTTGTTAGTTACACATGGTGGTGTTAGTATTGCAATAAATTGTTATTTTAAAGGAATTCCAGTAGATGGTAAACTTATTAATTATTGCTTACAGAATTGTGAGGTACAAGAATTTGAAATATAGACATAAATTGTGATATAATATCTCTGTTAACATAAGCAAAATAGCAGGAGGTAGAAAAATGGAAACACTGACAACATTAAAAAATCGGTGGAAAGACAGGAGAGTTTTTCAAAAAGTAAGTAAGGTCTTTAAAATGTGGTATGGAATTACTACAAATATCGAGTGCGTTGTAGATTTACCAAAAGATGTCACAAACGCAATGTTTAATATATTAAGAAATGATATAGAAGATTTCTTAAGAAAAGAATTGAATTATTGTCCGGTCGAAAACGAAGGAAAGTCTAAGATGGCTGTAATTCTGTTTGAACAAAACGATAAAGACCTGGTACAAGGTTTTCAGATTTTTGTGAAGGTTGGAGAAGCATGGCTTACGAAAGTCGGTAGGAATCAAAGAATTGAAGAACTTGAGAACATAAAACTTACTGGCAATGCGGAATACCTTGTGATTTCACCGGAATGGATGGAACGCACAGAAAAAACTATTACTGATTCTCATGAAATCGGTAAGGTGTTTAGTAAAGAAGTGCATCCAAGTAAAACTGAAATTTTGTATTTTGCTTAAAAGAAAGTGACAGGAAAGTTATAGTAAACTTCCTGTCATTTTTGTTGTTACTTTTTTACTATATCTCAGCAAAAAGAACCGAAGATTTATAAATAAAATTTTTTGACAAACTAAAATAAAATATGTAATATTAATCAAAAAGGAGGAAAATATGAATATAGGAATAGATGTGGATGCAGTATTATTAGATTGGAAAAAAGGACTTTTAGCTATGGCAGAGATTTTTGATATAGATAGATGTAGAGGTAATGGAAAGATAAAAAATACATATTTTATTCAAGAACAATACGATTGGACCGAAGAAGAAAAGGAAGAATTTGTTAAAGAATATTTTTTAGAATTATCTAAGGAAGCAAATATTATGTTAGGAGCAAAAGAAGTTATACAAAAACTAAAAAAAATGGGACATAAATTAATTATTATTTCATCAAGAGGAACAGAAACGAATGAAATGATAGATATTGTAATTGATAAATTTAAAAAGGAAAATATAAAATTTGACAAATATTTTTGGAAAGAAATTAATAAACTAAAAATATGTAAAGAAGAAAATATAGATATTATGATTGATGACAGCCCATCAACATGTAAAAAGATGGCAGATAATAGAATCAAAGCAATATATTTTAGAGGAATACGTGGACCAAAATAAGAAGAGAGTAAATATTTAAAAGAGGTAAATAATTGGGGACAAGTGTATAGAATTTTAAAAGAGGTGTAAATAATGAATTTATCAAGAAATACTTATTTAGAAGTTGATTTAGAAAAGATTAAAAAAAATGTAAAAAATATTATAGCTAAATTTTCAGAATATAAATATCACTTTGGAGTTGTAAAAGCTAATTGTTATGGCTTAGATAACGAAAGTTTGGAAGTTACTAAAGCTATACTTGAGGGAGGATGTAATTATTTAGCAGTAGCAACTTTAGAAGAGGCAATAAAAATAAGAAAAAAATTTGAAGAGATTCCAATACTTGTTTTAGGTCATATAAATAAAGATTATCTAAATCAAGCAAAAGAATATAATATAACAATAACCATTCATTCTGCTCAAAGTTTAGAGGAAATAATAAACAAAAATATAAATGGATTAAAAGCACATATAAAAGTAAATACAGGAATGAATAGATTAGGAATAAATAAAAATTTAAAAGGTTTATATGAAAAATGTATAAACAATAATATAGAGGTTGAAGGAATTTTCACACATATATATAATGCATCAAATGAAGAGGATTATAATAAACAAATAGAAATTTTTGAAAACTTATTAAAAGAAATTGATATTTCAAAAGTTCCGATTATTCATATTTCTGCTAGTGAAGCATTAACAAATTATAAAAAAGTAGAAGAGGCAAATGGGTGTAGATTAGGAATAATTATGTATGGATTTTCTGAAAAAATGAATTTAGAATCCCCAGTAAGATTAGTAAGTGAAATAGTACAAATTCATAATTTAAAAAAGGGAGAAGTAGTGCGGATATAATGGTGCTTTTAAAGCAGATAAAGAAACTAAAATTGCTGTTATACCAATTGGATATGCAGATGGAATAATTAGAAAAAATACAGGAAGATATGTTTATATAAATAATCAAAAATATAAAATTGTTGGTAATATATGCATGGATATGTTATTTGTAGAAGTAGATGAAAATGTGAATTTATACGATAAAGTAGAAATTTTAAAAGATAATACACATATAGAAGAAGTTGCAAAATATTTAGAAACAATACCATATGAAATATTATGTGAGATTGGGAATAGAGTTCACAGAATATATAAAAATAGCCTTTAAAATGTAACGAGAATAACTCCAAAAAGAAAACAATATCAGATACGTGGAATTTAATCATAAAAAGATTTAAAAGCCTTAAAATCCAATTTAAAACGAATTAATCAATATCAATATAAACTATTGCGAAAAATGTAGAATTATAGTTATAATAAATATATTAATGGAGGTTTTTATGAAAATTTTAAAAAATAATTTAAAGACTGAAATTTCTGTTAGAACAGAGAAAGATTTTCCTAAAAAAGGAATAGAATATATAGATATAATGCCATTAGTTATTGATAATGAAGCATATCAGGAAATAATAAACTTGTTTATAAACAGAGTAGAAGGTAAAAAAGTAGATTATATTGTATCTCCAGAAGCGAGAGGATTTTTATTTGGCAGTCCAGTAGCAACAAAAATGAGTATTGGATTTATTCCAGCACGAAAAAAAGGGAAATTACCACCTTCAACTATAATAACTGATTTTGAATATGAGAAAGAATATGGAAAAGATGTCCTTTCACTTCCAAAATTAGTGGATGGAGATTACAAAAATAAAAATTTTTATATAATTGATGATATTTATGCCACAGGAAATACTGTAAGAGCAATAAAAAAAGCTATAGAAGATTTAGGGGGAAATGTAATAGAAATAGGAGTTGTAATTAATATAAAAGAATTAAATTCAGATAGTATATATTCGATTATGGATATAAACGAAGAATAATGGAGGCAGATTATGAAAAGAAAAATTTACATATCTTTATTAATTATTGGTCTAATAATATTTATGACTTCTTTTGTTAAAGCAACAGGTACAACAAGTTTTAGTAGTTTAGAACAAGCCGAGCAATATATAAAACAAAATATAGATAATTTAGATGTAACAGATGCAATAAAAATATATCAAGATTTAAGTGAAAATTATAGTAATGATCAAATTGCTGATGTAATAGAAGATAATAAAGAGGTATTAGAAGAAAAAGGAATTGATGAAAGTTTAATAAATTCGGGAACATCTGTATTAAGAGCAGTTGATGGTAAAAAATTAAATGAAATATTAAATGAAAATATAGATATAAATGAAATAGAAGAACAAATACAAGAAGGTTCTACGCCGGCTGAAATAATAGATAATGTACAACAAAAAATGAGTGTAAGTGATAAAGTATCTCTTGGAGTAGATTTGTTTTTTGCTTTTTGGATTGTCAAAGTTGCTATTGTTTTAATAGTAATACTTGCAATATATAATATAATAGTTAGATGGAGAATATTTGACAAAGCAAGAAAACATCCTTGGGCAGCAATTATACCTTTATATCGTGATATTGTAATGTATAAAGTTTGTGGAATAACACCATGGGTATTGTTATTATTATTAATACCTATATTAGGATGGTTTATATTAATATTAATAAATATATATGCTAAATTTACTTTAGCTGAAGGATTTGGAAAAGGGATTGGGTTTGGATTTGGATTATGGATATTAGGTCCTATTTTTGAAGGTATACTAGCTTTTTCTAAGAAAACAAGATATTTAGGATTTAATTAAAAATAAAAGGTTAGTTATATAAAATAATAAAAATATAACTAACCTTTTTAAACAGATAACAAAATGCCCAAAAGTATTGAAAAATGAGCCAAAATATGGTATAATAAAAGGGTAGTATGTTTAAAGGAGAAATAATATGTTTAATGAGAAAAAATTTAAATTTGATATAGAAAATTTAAAACAAGATTTAGCAATAGAAGATATGTATGTAACAGAAGAGGATATATCTTTATTAAAAGCATTTCAAGAAAATAAAATAACAGAAGTAGATATGATTAATACAATAAAAAAAGAATCTCTATAAAGGAGGCTTTTTTATGTATGAGTTATACGAAGCTAGAAATTCAATTTATTGCTATGAAGGAACAGACATATTAAAAAATAAATTAAATATACGAAATAAAGAAAAATTATATAATTACGAAAGAAAAATTGTTTTAGCAAAATTATTTATATTAAGACAAAAAGATCATATAGGTAATTTTGATATAAAACATTTTTTATGGATTCACAAATTTTTATTTGATGAAGTATACGATTTTGCAGGTCTATTTAGAAGTGAGAATATAGCTAAAGGTAATTTTAGGTTTGCAGAATGGCAATATATTGAACAAGAATTATCCAAACTTTTAAATAAATTAAAAGATGAAAATTATTTAAAAGGATTAAATAAAGAAGATATAGCTAAAAAGTTAGCATATTATATGGCAGAACTAAATGTGCTTCATCCATTTAGAGAAGGAAATGGTAGAACTATAAGAGAATTTATAAGGGAACTTGCAAAATTTAATGGATATGAATTAGATTTAACGAAAACAACGCCAAAAAATATGTTAAATACTTGTATAGAATCTGTAGTAGATACTACAAAATTAGAAGAAATATTATATAAATGTTTAGTTTAAAAAGGGATTTGGGGACGGTCCTAAAATCCCTATTATATTGTAATAAAAAAATAAAAGTGGGATAAGATCCCTAAAAGGAGTAGAAAATGAAGAAATATTATTTTACATCAGAAAGTGTAACAGAAGGACATCCAGACAAATTATGTGATAGTATATCAGATAGAATATTGGATGAATGTTTAAGACAAGATAAGGAATCAAGAGTTGCAGTAGAAACATTTGCATCAGGTAATAAAATAACAATAGCAGGACAAATTACATCAAATGCTAAATTAGATGTAGAAAAAATAGCAAGAGATACTGTAAAAGAAATAGGCTTTGATAATGAAGAAACAGATATGGATTACAGAACATTTGAATTAGATATAAACATAACAAAACAAAGTCAAGATATTGCTATGGGAGTTGACACAGGTGGTGCAGGTGACCAAGGTATAATGTTTGGTTTTGCATGCAACGAAACAGAAGAATATATGCCTTATAGCATTTATATGGCTCATAAATTATCAAAAAGATTAACAGAAGCTAGAAAAAAAGGAATATTAAATTATTTAAGACCTGATGGAAAAACTCAAGTTACTGTAGAATATGAGGATAATAAACCTAAAAGAATAGAAAATATATTAGTTTCTACACAACACTTAGATTCAGTTGATACAGAAACATTAAGAAAAGATGTAAAAAAAGAAATCATAGATGCAGTTATTCCACAAGAAATGATGGATGAAAATACAAAAATATTTATAAATCCTACTGGAAGATTTGTTATAGGAGGACCTTTAGGAGATACAGGTCTTACTGGAAGAAAAATAATAGTAGATACATATGGTGGATATGCAAGACATGGTGGTGGAGCATTTTCTGGAAAAGATGCTACAAAAGTTGATAGATCAGCAGCATACATGGTTAGATTTATTGCTAAAAACATTGTAGCAAATGGATATGCAGATAAATGTGAGATACAAGTATCTTATGCAATAGGAGTTGAAAAACCACTTTCTATATATGTTAACACATATGGAACAGGCAAAATGAATGATGAAGAAATTGCAAAATTAATTGAAGATAAATTTGATCTAACACCAAATGGAATAATAAATTATCTAAATTTAAAAGAACCAATATATAGTAAAACAACAAATTATGGACATTTCGGAAAACCAGATTTACCATGGGAAAAAATTATAAAATTATAAGGTGAAAAAAGTGGAAGAAAAAACAAATGTAATGAGAATATTGGATAAAAATAAAATTACATATAATAAATATTTTTATGGGGATTCAGATGCAATAAGTGGAGTGGAAGTTGCAGAGTATTTACATGAAGATAAAAACAAAGTTTTTAAAACACTTGTAACTATAGGGACATCTAAACAATATTATGTTTTTGTAATTCCTGTTGCTGAAGAATTAAACTTAAAGAAAGCTGCAAAAGTTGTAGGCGAAAAAAAGATTGAAATGATTAAATCGAAAGAATTATTGCCTGTAACAGGATATATACATGGTGGATGTTCTCCAATAGGAATGAAAAAACAATTTAAAACTGTTATTAACGATACAGCAAAAAATTGTGATACTATAATTTTTAGTGCTGGTAAAATTGGATATCAAGTTGAAATGAGTTTAGAAGATTTAGCAAAAATAATTAAATATGAATTAGCAGATTTAATATAGATACACTTTTTAGTGTATCTTTTTTGTTGTATAGGAAAAATTACTTTTTCCTATGCAACAAAAATAAGTGTAGAAAAATATAAAAAAGTGTAACTAAAATAAAAAATAAAACTCTTATGTAATGAAAGGGGGAAAAATGAAAAAAATAGAAGACGTATATAAAGAATATGCAAATATTATCTATAAATATGTATATAGTCTTTCAAACAATAAAGATATTGCAGAAGAAATAACTCAAGAAACCTTTTTAATTGCTGTAGAGAATATAAAAAAGTTTAGAGGTGAATGTAAAGTTTCTGTATGGCTTTGCCAAATTGCCAAACATGCTTTTTTTAAATATATTAAGAAAAGAAAATTGGAGATACCAATTGAAGAAGCAAAAGAATTAATTGATGAGAAAGTACTTATAGATGAGATTTGTAAAAAAGATGAAACAGATAGGTTGTTAAAAAATATAAAAAGGTTAAAAGAACCGATGCAAAGTGTAATAAAGTTAAGGCTAGAAACAGATTTTACTTATAAAGAAATAGGGAGAATATTCGGAAAAAACGAAAATTGGGCAAAAATAGTTTTTTTTAGAGGTAAAGAAAAATTAAAGGAGGAAAACAAGAATGAACAAATGTAAAATAGTAGAAGATTTGATTCCTGGATATTGTGATAATATTTTAAATGATGAATCTAAAAATTTTGTAGAAGAACATATAAGAGATTGCAAAAAATGTTCGAGCAAAATTGAAGAATATAAAAAAATAGAAACAGAAGATAATATAAATACAGAGCAAATAAATTATTTTAAAAAAATAAATAGGAAGAATAATATAAAAGTAGTATTAGGAGTAGTAATTATTATTCTAATTGCTATGCTAGGAAATTATTTATATAATTTTACAATAATGTATAAATATAAAAAGAATTATGAACAAATTTCGAATGCAGATAATTATTATTTTGAAAGAAGAGAAAATACAAATTATGGTGTTAGTATCGTTAAAGTATGGAAAAAAGGTGATAAAGTTAAAACTGAAGAAGGTATATATGAAAATACAGATGATAGCTATCATCTATATAGTACTAAATATGAAACTATAGGATCAAATGAAAGCATAGAAATTGATGAAGATGAAAAAAAGGTTACATATCTAACAAATAAACGAATAGCTGTGAATAATCCATTAGAAGGAGTGTATCCAAATTTAGGAGGTCCACTAGATATGAATGGGAATATTTTATTTCAGTTAGGAACACCTTTTTATGGAAAAGTTGAAGGAACTAGTAGAAATGGTTCAAATAGAGAATATTATATTATAAGATATGGAGAAACAACTTTATACGTACACAAAGATACGTTTATTCCATGGAAGACAATGGGAGAGACTAGTGGAAAAAGTTTTTATCCAAATAGTAATGATGTTGTAAAAAGTGAATTTATAGGAACAAATTATTATATTTATAATGCAGATACTGTAACTGATGAAGATGTAAGTATTCCAAATCTTGATGAATATGAGAAAATAGAAGAAGAAAGAGATTTTTAATATTATGCTAATATAGATAAATTTGGTTAGTTATGAGAAAGCGAAGATTTTATATTTAATAAAACCACAAATCCCTGCATACTTGGTAGTATACAGGGATATTGTGGTTTAGCTTTGCGGAATGTCCTCATAATACACGTTACTAAGCGTGTAATAAACATTCCCATTTTCATCATACACCATCTTTGGTGCGATGCCATTCCTTTCAGGAAGCTGTATAGCTTCATCTGTAAGGAATACTAAGCCCTCAGAGCTTATTACATCGCCATCACATTCTGGTGTAGCATGAAGCTCAACATCAGCTGTCAGCCGATGTTTCTTTCCGTCGGGAACAAAACACGAATCCAGAAATTCCTTGAAAGATTCGTCAGGAACGTTCCCTCCGTTTTCGAGAGTCTGCAACTGAGCTTCGAGTTCTGCAACTCTTGCTTTCAGCTGAGAATTTTCTTCTTCAACGGATATGGCTTCGGTCTGGTCTCCAGTTGAAGCACTTCCAGAGTTACCAGAGTCTCCTGTGACCCACGGTGAGATGAAATTGAAGTACACCACCGTGATGATCAAGAAGATTGCCAAATACCGAAAAGCATGTTTTTTCATGATAAAGTCCTCCTTTTTTAACCTGATTAACATAAATATATTATAGCATAAAACCTGAATAAAAGCAATTTGTAGCGGATTAGAGGGAAAAAAAGGTGTTTTTACAATAAGAAAAGTGGCTTCGCCGTATGTACAGATTACTTCGTAATCGCACGGAAATAGGAAACTTAACCTTGTTGTATACATAAAAACCTGGCGATTTTTCTATACAATAAAAAAAGTGCCATACATACTTTGCGGTATGTATGGCACGTCGACTATTCAGTAATTTCCCAGAATGACGGACTTTGCAAAGTAAAATACAGAGCATTTCCGTCATATACTGCATATGGAATGCTTCCATTGGGATTGGGCTCATATTGAAGACTTCTAGTTTGTAAGAATACGATATTAGAAGTATCAATTTCTTCGCCTACACAATCCAAATTATTGAATAGGTGAATACCATCTGCAAGATGGTATTTGTTGCCGTCTGGCCGGAAGTAAGTGTCCAAAAAATCTTTTAAGGATGCTTCAACCGGAGCGCCGGCAGATTTAAGAGAATTTAATTTCTCCTGAAGTTCAGTATTTTGACTTTCAAGGGAATTGTTTTCTTCTCTTAAATCTTCAAGTTCCTGGGACTGAGAATCCAGTTGACTTTCCAAATCATCAATTTGATTTTCAAGAATTGAATTCTCTATCTCAGTTGTTGACGACGAGATAGTTTCCTCCTCAGAATGGACTTCTTCAGAGCTGGGCTGTTTTGTAAGCCATGGTGATATAACAAAAAAATAAAGTAATGCTACTATCACCAAAAGTGCCAGAAAAATTGTTTTAGAATTATTCAGTATTTTCCGCAACATCTCGTTATCCTCCTTTAAATACCTTGATAATAAAATTATACCATAAACTTAACATAAAATCAAAAAGCTTTTAAGTATATACTTTAAAAAAAGCAATTAATTTATATTATTTTTTAAATCTTCTAGAGCTTTTAATATAATATTTTCTGTAGCTTCATAACCAATAGAAGTATCAATACATAAATTATAGTTAGAAGAAACTCCCCATATTTGATGTGTATAATATTGATAATTATTAGCTCTTAATTTATCATTTTGATGTATTTCCTTTTTGGCTTTTTCTGGACTTATATTTTTTCTTTTACCTACTTCTTTAATTCTAGTTTCTATAGGGGCATTTAAAAATATGCTTAAACAATTTTTTTGATTTTTTAATATATAATCTGCACATCTTCCAATAATAACACAATTTCCTTTTTTAGAAATATCTTTAATTGCTTTAACTTCAGCTTTATATATAGAATCTTTTGGACTTTCTTGTTTATCATAGTGATCATACATATAGTTAACTAAATCAAATACAGATTGATTAGGCATTTTTTCATCTTTTTTATTGATATAATCTTCTGAATAATTAGTTGTATTAGCAACCATTTTTATAATTTCACTATCATAAAATTTATACCCAAGTTTTTCGGCTAATTGTTTTCCAATTTCATGTCCACCACAGCCATATTGTCTTCCTATTGCAATACACATAGGTGCAGGTAAGATTTTAGTATTATTAGAAGTTGTTGTATCTTCGTTGTTTGAATTATGAAATAATTTATTTGGTAAAAATGATAACTTTCTACCTATTAAACGAGCTATGAATCCAACTAATAATGCAGCTACTATAGTACCTTCTCTTACACCAAATTTAGCTATAGAGATTCATCTTATACAGTTGAAATTGATTTGAACAGTGATAGAATTGAGATTTCTGTAGAGGGTCAATATGAGGACTTGAAAGATGTGTCAATCAAAGATATAAGAAAAATAGCTGATGAAAAGAAAAAGGAATTGGAAGAAAAGTTAGAAAAACTTTCTGAAGAAATATAGTCCAGCCTTATCACCTATAGGAAAAACAAGCTTAAGCAGTGAATGCTTAAGCTTGTTTTTCAGCTGAAGGCTAAATTGCAAATTAATTATTATCATTTCTGCAATCACAGTCAGAGTTTTGCATATTATCACAATTCATATAAAATTTCTTTTCAGCAAGTTTATCTTGAACACCTCGTAAAGCTTCACCAAATCTTTGGAAGTGAACAATTTCTCTTTGTCTTAAATAACGAAGAGGGTCAACTACATCTGGTTCATCACGGCATAAATCTATTAATTTTTCGTAAGTTGCACGAGCTTTTTGTTCTGCTGCCAAATCTTCTTGTAAGTTCGCAATTACATCACCTTTACAAGCTAGACATGTAGCATTAAAAGGAACTCCTGCAGCTGATTGAGGATATACATCAACACCATGATCTGTATAATAAGCTGAAAGACCAGCCTTTTCTATTTCTTCAATAGAAGCGTTTTTAGTTAATTGGTGTACAATACTTCCAACCATTTCAAGGTGTGCTAATTCTTCGGTGCCAATATCATTTAAAATCGCTTTAGATTTTTGATCTGGCATACCAAATCTTTGTGATAAATAACGAAGAGAAGCAGCAAGTTCTCCGTCAGGACCACCATATGCCAGTTGGTATTATAATTTATAGGACATCTCTAATAGACCTTCATCTCTAAGAAAATAAATATTATCTATAATCATATGTGAAACATCATATTTTCTTTTCATATCTATTTTATCATCAGTTAATATTTCATAAACATTCTTAAGATTTTCTCTTACTATTTCATCTTGAGATTTTAATTTATTTTGTTTTTGTAATTCTTTTAATTTTATATTTAATAAATCTTTTTGCTCTTGTAATTCCTTTTTGTTATTTTTATATTCTTCTAATGTATCTATACCATTTATATATGCTTCCTTTATTCTTATTTCCTTTTCTGACATTTTATTTAGTTGTGAGTATATAATTTGTAGTTCATCATCTTTTTTGGCGTTAGAAACGAATTTAACGTTTAAATGGACATTAGTAGAAAAATCATGTTTAATTTGTTCTAAAATTGCTTTTTCTATTTTTGATATTTTTATTAACTGACTTTTTATACATTGACCTTTTACATATCCATTGCATTGGTAATAATCTTTTTGACTTCTAACTAATGTTTTTCCACAAAGTTTACATCTAACTAATCCATTTAGCCAGTGAAGATGACTAGGATTAGTACCTTTATAAAATCTTCTATTTATTAATTTATTTTTTTTAAGTAATTCTTGTGTATTATCAAATAATTCTTTAGTTATTATAGGTTCATGATTAGAATCTTTTATTATTGTATCTGGACTATTAGCATTTCTTTTAACTTTGCCTGTTGGTGTCCATCTTACCATACCACAATATACTGGGTTACTTAAAATATATTCTATTGTTCTATTTTCAAATAGATTTCCTCTATGTGTTCTATAACCTAAATTATTAATATAACGAGCTATTTGTAACAAATTCATTTCTCCAGAATTATATTTTTCAAATATTAATTTAACTGCGGTAGCTTCATCTTTTACAATTTTTAATTGTTTATTTTGCATTTCATAACCAAAAGGTGGGGAAGATTGAAATTGTCCCCTATTAGCTTTTTCAGTCATTCCTTTTTTTACTTCATCTGCTAAGTTTAAAGAATAATATTCTGCCATAGCTTCGAGCATAGCTTCTAATATAACAGAGAACTTATCATCTTCAATAGATTCAGTTATAGAAACTACTTTAATTCCACATTCTTTTTTTAATAAAGACTTATATACAACACTATCTTCACGAGAACGAGCAAAACGGTCAAATTTATGTACTAATATAACATTAAATTTCTTTGGCTTAGATTTTGCTTGTTTTATCATTTTCTGAAAAGCAGGTCTTTTATCTGCATGTCTACCAGAAACTCCTTCATCAATAAAAATATAATCATCATCAATTATTATATTATTATTTTTAGCATAATTCTTAATGGCTTTTAATTGTGCATCTGGACTAAACTCTGTTTGGTCATCTGTAGATACACGAATATAACAAGCTCCTCTTTGTAACATTATAATTACCTCCAAATATAAAGATAAAAGCAGAATTAATATTTCTACTTTTATCTTTTGTTTATTTATTAATTTCCATTTTGCCTACATATTTACCTAAAATTTTAATAGATGTAGTTTTATCATAAATTTGTGTCTTAAAAGAAGGGTCGCTTGAATCAGGTTCCAAAACGACTACATCACCTTTTTTTGTAAATCTTTTTAACGTTGCATCATATCCATTTACTAGAACAACTGCAATTTCTCCATCTTCTACCATGTCTTGTTTGTGAATTAAAGCAAAAGCTCCATTTCTAATTATATTATTCATACTTTCTCCGTTTACTCTTAAAAAGAAATATTCTTCTGGACTAACTAATCCCATTAAATCTGGATCAATTGGTAATTGTCCCTCTATACAATCCTCTACCCAATTGGGTTGACCAGCTGATATTACTCCATAAATAGGTAGATAAATAAGTTTTTGCTTAGGTGTAGTTCTTAATCTGTTATTATATTGGTCTTTAAGTTCAAAAATTTCATCTTGTATTTTTGAACTATAAGAAAGGTAATTTGCAAATAATTTAATAGCTTCAAATATTCTTTTCTTAGATTTAGAGTTTATAAAATCCATATTATCAAAATAAGTTTTTAATTCATTATCTAATTCTTCTGATGAATAATTTGTAAATTTATAGAAAGGAATAATATCTCTTAAATCATTAAAAATTTTATGTTCTTCTAAATTTAATTTCTTTTCAGAAGATAATAAACTATTTAAATATTCTTTTTCTATTTTTTTAGATTTTTCTTCTAAAGAGTTAAGCTTTTGAGAAAAAACAGAATCAGAATAAATTGTATTCATATATCCACATATATTCATTAATTGTTCATATGTAACTATTCCATGAGAAGCATTAGCAAGTTTTTCCAATATTTTTGGTTTTGGTGGTTGATCTAATTTCATATTCATATATTGGGAAAGATAGGTTCTATTTATTTCGGATTTTTTTGAAAAGTCTCTTTGATTATCATATGTTTCACTTATATTTTTTAATATTTGTGCGAATTTACTTTTATCAAACATAAAATACCTCCAAATATAGTATACAATAATGGTTAAAAAAGGTCAACAAAAAAAGTTAAAAAAAATTTACCAAAAATATTGACTTATTATTTTTTTTTCTGTATAATGCAAATGGTTAAAAAAAATTTACCAAAAGTGAGGTGAAAAAATATGGAAATTAATATGGGAGCATTTAATACTTTGTTAAGAGAAAAGTTCAATAATAATCAATCAGAGATGGCTAGAGAACTTGGAATAAGTAAATATCAATTAAATATAATTTTAAAGAACAATGGGGGACATGCAGGGAAAAAAGTTTTAGGTGCTATTATAAAGTATTGCGATAAAAATAATTACAATTTTAGAGACTATATTTTTTTAATTTAAATGGTCAAAAAAAGTTAACCAAAGGAGATGAAAAACAAATGAATAATTTGAAATTGTTTCAAGATGGATTAATAAAAATCTATGAAAATGATAGACAAGAACAATTAGTTAATGCAAGAGAATTACATACAGCATTAAACAATAAAAGAAAATTTAGTGATTGGATAAAACAAAGAATAGAACAATATGGATTTGTTGAAGATGTTGATTTTACCACATATCACAATTTTGTGAAACGTGAAGGAAGTAATTTAAAGAACAACAAATACAAGCTATCTGAATAAACTACAATGAGGTGGTGTTGATGAAAGAAAAGGTAACGGAAAAGGAATTGAAAGTAGTGGTATTAAATCCACTGACACCAGAAAGAGAAAAAGAATTAACTAAAAGAGTAGAAGATTATTTAAAAACAATTTATTCAAAATAAGAAGGGAGTGAACAAAAGATGAGAATAAAGAACAAATTTAAATTTATTAGGAGCACAACAATTTTAATACTTATAATCTTAGGAATATTTTGTATATCTATATCTAAAGAAAAAACAGAATATATAGATTATACAGTTGGAAGAGGAGAAACATTATGGAGCATAGCAGCAGATCATACTGATGGAGATATAAGAGATTACATATATGAAATAAAAAACATAAACAATATGACATCAAGCGAATTGAAAGAAGGACAAACAATAAAAATTTTGAAGGAGGTGAAATAAGTATATGGATAAGTTGGACAAGTTATATTTAGACAATACATTAAGAAAAGTAAAGCTAGAAAACAGTATAAGAAATTTAGAACAAGTATCTAATCAAATTATAAAGAAATACAAATATGATGAAGCAGAATTAGATGCAAATATAGCTAAAAGCTTATTTGAAATGGAAGATACAACTAAATTCTTATTACTAGTTAGTAATTCAAAACATAATGAAGAAGAGGCAAGAAAAAAATTGGATTTAATACATGAAAAATTAAAAATGCTATGTATCTATCCACTACAACAGAACACATAGCAAAAATGAAATTATGAAATAACTTCTTTAATTATATTAACATAATTAGAGAAATAAATCAAGGAGGTAGAAATGAATATATACGAATTAACAGGAAATTATGAACATCTTTTAAACATGTTATTATATGACGAAAATGTAGATGAAAAAGCACTATTAGACACTTTAGAAAGTATTGAAGGGGACATAGAAGATAAAGCTGATGGATATGCAAAGATTATAAAAGAAATGGAAGCACAAAGTAAAGCAAGAAAAGAAGAGGCTAAGAGATTAACAGAAAGTGCACAAACAATGGATAACAGAATAAAAATGCTAAAAAGCAATTTATTTAACTGTATGAAAATAACAGGTAAAACAAAATTCACTACGAACTTATTTAGTTTCAACATCGTTAAAAATGGAGGAAAACAACCATTAACAATAGATGGAGATGTACCAAAAGAATACACAAAAACAGTTATAGAAAATGATACATCTAAGATAAGACAAGCATTAGAAAATGGAGAAAATTTACCTTTTGCTCATCTGGAGCCTCGTTCAGAAAGATTAAGTATAAGGTAGGTGTTTAATTATGATTATTGAAAATGAAACCAAAAACATAAGAATGGGTTGGAAAAATAGTTTTATAAAAAAGATAATTTTAAATGATGGTACTGAAATAAAAAATATGCAATGTAATTTAACTGCAACCAAACCAACGGATGAAGAATTAGAAAAAATAGACAAAGATAATTCAGAAGACAAAGAAAAAAAAGTTTTTGATGAATTTCAGAAAAAAGAATGTGAATTTGAAGAAATAACAGATATGTTATGGCTAATATATGAAGATTATTATGGAATAAAAACAAAAGATCTTTATGAAAAAGCCAATAATTTCGAAAGATTAGAAAGATATTTAATAAATATACATTCATTACTTTATTTAAGAAAGTTAGAAATGACAAAATTTATAGATGAGGTATATGCAGAAAGAAAAGGAAGGAGGAATGACTTATAGGTATCCCAGTATTAATTTTAGGTGAAAGTGGTTCAGGAAAAACATATTCGATTAAAAATTTTGATAAAAATGAAGTTGGTGTTTTTCTTGTAGAGAAAACAAGATTACCATTCAAGAAAGATTTTAAAGTAGTAAAAAATGCAACATATACATTGATAATGAAAGCACTATCTAATCCAACATTAAAAAAATATGTAATAGATGATAGTCAATATTTATTAATAAATGAAATGTTTGATAGGGCAAAAGAAGTAGGATACAACAAATTTACGGATATAGCATTAAACTTTAGAAATTTAATACATTACATAAATCAAAAATTGCCAGATGATATAATAGTATATTTTTTACATCATACAGAAGTAGATGTAAATGGAAAAATAAAAGCTAAAACAATAGGCAAAATGTTAGATGAAAAACTTACAGTTGAAGGATGTTTTGACATTGTATTATTAACACAAATTGAAAATGATAGACATTATTTTTTAACACAAAATGAAGGAAATAGTACAGTAAAAAGCCCAGAGGGTATGTTTGATTTAAAGATTGATAATGACTTAAAACAAGTAGATGAAAATATAAGAAAATATTATGAAATTGGAGGATAAGAAAATGGTAGATTTTAATGAAGAAGATTATAAAAAGGCACAAGCTTTTGATGGAGAGGTAGTTAGATTACCTGCAGGAGGATATATTTGTAAGATATTAAATGTAAAAAATGAAAAGAGTAAAACTGGTAAAAAAATGTTAAGCATAGCATTAGATATTTGTGAAGGAGATTATTCAAAATTCTTTATGAATCAATTTGAAAATAGAAAGAAAACAAGTACACCTGATAAACCTGCTAAATATCCAAATAATGCAGTAATTAGATATGTACTAGAAGGAAGCTACTGGCTAGAAAGATTTAAAGGTTTAATGACATCAATTGAGAAATCAAACGATAATTTCAATTGGCTAGAATGTAACCATGATGAAAAGAAAATAATTGGCTTACATGTTGGAGCAATATTTGGAGAAGAAGAATACGAAAAAATGGATGGCTCAATTGGAGTAAGTACAAAAGTAGTTCAAATAAGAAGTACAGAAGCTATAAGAGAAGGAAATTATAAGGTTCCAGAAATAAAGAAAATAGAAAAGCAAGAAGATCCATTTGATAATGTTGGATATAGTAGTACTGATGAACTTCCTTTCTGATAAGGTAGGTGCTGAAAATGAAAGAAATATGGAAAGATGTACCTAATTATGAAGGAATTTATCAAGTTAGCAATTTAGGAAGAATAAAAAGTTTATATTTTACAAGTAATATTTATAAGAAAAAGTTTTATAAAGAAAAAATATTAAAACCAAAAAAAGGAAAAGATAATAACTTAAGAATTGAATTATGGAAGGATAAAAAGCACAAAACAGTACTTTTACATAGATTAATAGCAACTACATTTTTGGAAAATTTAATAGATACAAATATGACAGTAAATCATAAAAATGGAAATAGGTTAGACAATCGAGTAGAAAATTTAGAATGGCTTTCAAGAGCAGATAATATTAGATATGGATTTCAAAATGGGCAATATCCACAAGCAAAAAGTAATAAAACCTATTTCTAGGAGTTAAGTAGTGGATATTTTTAAAGAGGTTAGAGAAAGAAGTAATATTCTAGATGTATGTAATATTTTAGGAATAAAATTTAATAGAAGTCATAAAGCAATTTGCCCATTTGCAGATCATAAGGAGAAAACAGCTTCTTTCTCAGTATCTCCAAATAAAAATATATTTTGTTGCTTTGGATGTGGGAAGAAAGGGGATAGTATAACACTTGTATCTCTATTATTGAATATAAAACCTTATCAAGCAGCTAAATATATAAATGACAATTTAGGTTTAGGATTAGATTTTAAAGGTAAAACTGATGAAATAAAAATTAATAGATATAAGCAAAAACAAATAGCAAAACAACAATTTGCATTATGGGAAAATAGGACATTTCAAACATTATGCAATAGTATACATAAAATGAATTTTGTAGAAAAAGACCAAAATTTATCAATTATAGATTATTACTTAGATGCTTTTATCTATGGAACAAACGAAGAAAAAATAGAACTATATAAAGATAGTTCTTTTAGAAAGAAGGTGGACCAACTTGCAAAAAGATATGGCTGATGAATTACTGGATAATGTAGATATGTATGACGTTAAAAATTTGTCAAAAGAAGAATTATTAAGCGAAGAAAAAATAAAATATATATTTGCTATAGAGAATCCAGTACAAAAACAAAAAGTTTTAAATCAATTTGAAGATAGAGCCAAAGAATTAAATGTAAAAAGAAATTTTACAAATTTAATGAAAGCATACCAGGCAGAGATGGTAATTCAACAAAAATCATCAAATAGTAAAAAGATAAATTTTACAAATTGTCCATATCCTTCTATGAAAACAGGTGAATGGGAAGCAAATGATGTTGAAATTTTTAAATACAAATATGACACGACAATGACTCCTATTAAATTAAAAGCATGTAGCCACCCAATTATACCTATTGAACGATTAATTAATCTAGATACGAATTTAGAAAAAATTAAATTAGCTTTTTATAAGGACCAGAAATGGCAAACAGTTATAGTAGAAAAAACAACAATAGCAAGTAAATCAAAAATCTTACAATTAGCTAATTTTGGAATAGAAGTAAACGAAAATAATGCTAAAGAATTAATTACATATCTAGCAGATGTATTAGAACTAAATGACATAAAGCCTAAAGTTTCCACAAATCATTTAGGTTGGATAGACAAAGACTTTGTGCCTTACACAGATAAATATGTTTTGGATGTAGATAAAGAATTTAAACAAAAAATAGATTCTATATCAGAAAGTGGAAATTATGAAGAATGGAAAGAATATCTAAGAAACTTAAGAAAAGATAGTAAAACATTAAGATTTATGATTGCAGCTAGTTTTGCAGGAGTTTTAGTAAGAATCTTTAAATTAAATACATTTATAGTTCATTTGTGGGGAAGAAGTGGCAATGGAAAAACAGTAGCAGAGATGGTATGTGCTTCAATCTGGGGCAGACCAGATAATGATATGATTAGTAATTTAAGTAATACAGCAATAGCAAATGAAAGATTATGTAATTTTTATAGAAATATGCCAATATTTTTAGACGAGTTACAAATAGCAAAAGCAAGATATAAAAGCTTTGATGAAGTTATCTATACTCTTACAGAAGGTAAAGGAAAAGAAAGAGGAACAGTAGACAATGGAATAAGAGAACAGACGAGTTGGCAGACAATAATTATTCTAAATGGAGAAGAGCCAATAACATCAGATACTTCTAAAGAAGGTGTGAAAAACAGAGTAATAGAGATAAATGATGATACACCAATTATAGAAGATGGAAATGCAACCGTTAAATTTATTCAAGATAATTATGGGTTTGCTGGGAAAGAATTTATAGACCTTATAGCAGATAGAAAGCAATTAGAACAAGTAAACAATAAATTTGTAAAAGATATCTCTGAGTTAACAGAATATAAAAAACAAGTGAATGCTTTTGCTTGTATTATGACAGCTGATTACTATTGTAGCAAATTAATATTCAATGATGAGCCATTAAGCTTAGATGATATTAGAGAATATATAAGAGAAGATACAGATGAAGCAGATAGATATTACAATTATTTAATAGACCAATTAAACATAAATAAAAATAAACTATTAAAAAGAGAAGATAATTCAACTCAATGGAATATACCAACAGGAGAAATATGGGGAAAAATAGAACAAACGAGTG
Source organism: uncultured Clostridia bacterium (assembly GCA_944392175.1). Classification (GTDB taxonomy): domain Bacteria; phylum Bacillota; class Clostridia; order TANB77; family CAG-508; genus Merdicola. The sequence goes on along the minus strand of CALXVT010000019.1, from coordinate 3,530 downwards.
AATATAGTAATAATAGAAAGATAATAGGTTATTATATCTATCCAGAAATAGTAAGAAGAATATTTGCAGAAACATCGACAAACTGGAATAGCATTAAGAAAAAATTAGCAGATAGAGGATATATAGAAACATCTAAAGAAGAACAAAGTAGCACTAAAAAAGTAAGATATACAATAAAAGAAAGAATGCCAGAAGGTCGAAGGAATATGGTAAAAGTAAATATAAAATGACCCACTTGTCCCACTTATTTACACTAAAATAAAAAAAGTGGGACAAGTTAAAAACTTACAGTAACAAGCATTTCATAATAATAATATATATATTCCCACTAAATAATAATATATATATACGTATAGAATAAAAAACATTGATTTAATTTTATTATATATAAATTTATATTATGTTAAAAATTAGTGGGAAAGTGGGACTGAAATTTTAAATTACTTGAGAGAGTAAAGAGATAGCTGTCCCATCTTTTTAAAAAAAGTGAAAAAGGAGTGAGCCAATAATGTTAATAGTGAGCCAAAATGAAGAAAAAATGGTTAATATAAATAACTGTATTGATATTTCTCTTGTAAAAGAATACGGACAAGATGAAGAAATCGACATAGTCAAATATGTAGGTATTGCATATAAAGGTCCTTATAGTGGAGGTGTTTTAGGATATTATAAAACAGAGGAAAGAGCAAAAGAAGTATTGGAAGAAATAATAAGTAAATATGTAGAATATGCAACATTAAAAAATGATGTAGGAGATATAAGACAAATATATGACCTACCTAAATTTTATAGAATGCCATTAGAATAAGAGGAGTGATGATATGGATATAAAAAAATATAAAGAAATGTATAATCATTTACTACAAAGATACCAAAATGGCATAAATTACATAACAGAACATCCAGAAAAAGCTGATGATTATGTAGAAGATATAAATGAAATGCAAGAAGTTGCATCATTCTTTCTAAAAGAAATTATGAGAAAAGAAGAGGTATCTAAAGATGAAATGTTAGGAGGATTTAAAATTGAGTAATAAAAAAATAGGAAATGATTTTGAAAAAGAATTAGCAAAGATTTTATCAAATAATGGATTTTGGGTTACTTTATTAACACCAAAAACACATGTAGGTAGTCAACCTGCAGATTTAATTGCAGTAAAAGATGGTAAAGCAATTTTAATAGATTGCAAAACATGTAATAATTATTTATTTCCACTTAGCAGAATAGAACAAAACCAGATAGAAGCTAGTAGAAAATTTTTTAGTTGTGGAAATACAAGATATTTTATAGCAATTAAATATAATGAGGATATTTATTTAATACCTATAAATAAAATTAATTTTGAGGAGAAAAGTATAGATTTAAGATTACAAAAGAAATGGATGTGAAGTAATGAAAATAATAGTATCTAATAACATAAGAATACAAGAACCTGATAGAAGAATTAAAGATTATGCAGAAGAAAATTTAGTTATGGAAAATCCAGAATACATAAGAAATCAAAGACTAGGTTATTCTAATTACAAAACATCGCAATATTTAGTTTTTTATGAAATTAATGGAAATGAACTAATTTTACCTTTCGGTTGCTTAACAGATTTATTTGCAATGTATCCTATAGAGATATTTGAAAATAGAATAGTTCTGGGAAAGCATATACCATATAAAAGTAATATTAAATTATTTGACTATCAAGAAGAGGTTTGCAATAGAGCAATATTAAGGAAAAATGGAATAATTGTTATGCCTGCAGGAAGTGGAAAGACACAAACAGCATTAGAAATTATTGCAAGATTAAAATTAAAGACACTTTGGATAACGCATACTATAGATTTATTAAATCAATCTTATGATAGAGCTAAAAACAATTTTAAAAATATTGGACTAGGAAAAATTGCAAATGGAAAGATAGAAATTGGAACACATATTACATTTGCAACAGTTCAAACACTTAAGAGTATAGACTTACAAGAATATGCTGATACTTGGGACTGCATTATTGTAGATGAGTGCCATAGGGTTTGTGGTACTCCTGCAAAAGCAGGTATGTTTTATAAGGTAATAAATAAATTGGTGGCTAGATATAAATATGGGCTAACAGCCACACCTTACCGAAATGTAAAAGGCACAGAAAAGGCAATGTTTAGTTTATTAGGCAAAACAATAATAGAATTAGATAAAGATGTAATAGGAGACAGGATAATACCTGCAACAATAGTCAAACAATATACAGATTTTTATGAGATTCCAGATGAATGTTTAGATATAGACGGAACAATAAAATATGCAACATTAACAACAGCATTGTCAGAAGATGAAGAAAGAAATAATTTAATATTAAACTTATTAGATAAGTGTAAAAACAATTATACATTAGTATTAGCAGATAGAGTAAATCAACTTTATTATTTACAGAAAGAACTAGGCTATGGAAATGTTATAGATGGTAAAACAAGAAAAGATACTAGGGAAAAAGCAATAGAAGAAGTTAGGACGGGAAAGCAGAAAGTTTTATTTGCAACTTATGGATTAGCAAAAGAAGGCTTGGATATACCAAGATTAGACAGGCTTATTTTAGCAAGTCCACACAGAGATAAAGCTACAGTTATACAAGCTGTTGGAAGAATAGAAAGAAAATTTGAAAATAAAGAAAAGCCAATTTGTTATGATTTGGTAGATCCAATTAAATATTTTGAAAATATGTATAAAACTAGAAAAAGTTATTACAGAAAAAATAATAATGAAATTGTAGAAAGCGAGGAATATTAAATGAGTGATGAAATAATAAAAGTTTTAGATAATTTAGGACAAAAATTTGGAATAGCAATAGACTGGACAAGCCAGAATATTTTGCCTTATTTACAGGATTTAATGTATAGATATGTTAGTTTACAAAATACAAAAGCAATAATATGGATAGTTTTAATATCTGTTTTATTATTAATAACTATAATATTAATGATTATAGGAATAAAAAAAGCTAGAGAAGATGAAGATGAAGAATTTTTTGAAGCTTCTATAGGTTTAGGAATAATAGTTATAATTGCTTTATCAATTCCATTAATATGTAATATATTTGGATTAATGCAAAACATATATACACCAGAAGTAACGGTATTAAACTATATAACTAATTATGGAGGAATCTAGTATGACAGCAGATAAAAAGATAGAACAGCTTATATCTTATGGAATAAATTTCTTAAATATAAGCAAAAAAGATTATGATGCTTTGAAAGAAGAAACGAAGAATCTTATAAAATTAAACGATATTATTTTAAATTTTGAGGAGGAAAAATAAAGTGGAAGATAAAGAAATACAAGATTTTTTGAAGTTTCTAAAAATAGCGAATGAAACTTGTAAAGAAAAAGGTAAACATTATGAATTTACTTGTCCGATTTGTGGGTGTAAAGCTATTGCTATAAAGAATACATATAATGGACATTTATGGGCTAAATGTGAAGGCTGTGATATGTCAGTAATACAATAAGAAGAAGGTGAGTAGATGAACGGATATTGTAATTATTT
>CALXVT010000018.1 GCA_944392175.1 uncultured Clostridia bacterium | reverse complement strand
AATATCATTTTTGGTACTCTCTTTCAATATTTTATTTTCAATGTTGGTGTGACATATCTATTTTAAACCTATATTTTTTTACTTTTCGCAACTTCGCTTATATTTTTATTTCAACTAATGGCATTTTCCATATTACTTATATTATCTTTCAATAGGCAATAAAAATAATCCCAAAAAGTAAGTCTTTCTATACAAACATTACTTCTAATGCATAATTCTACAATCTTCTCTTCCCCATTATATACAATTAGTTTTCCTATATAATCATTTTCATATATTGGTGCTTCCATCTCTTTTAATGCATAAATTTCTACTCTTATATTATTTATATCCTGCTTTTTTATTGGTATATAATAATTTTCTAACTTATCCAATCCAGTACTAATGTACTTGTTTTTCCCTTGTACTATTTTTATTCTCTTTTCATTTATGTTTTTCCACTCTTGATACTCTTCATTTATTATATCTTCTAAATTATATATAGTATAATTTTTATATGCATATTCAATCAATTTAATACTGTCATTAGTCCTATCTTTTTTAGTATCTGCCCCCAGTACGACTGTAATAATATTCATTCCATCTCTATTTACAGATGTCACCAAACATCTATTAGCTCCATTTGTAAAACCTGTTTTTACTCCATTTACACCATTCAAATTTCCAAGCAATTCATTTGTATTTTTTAAAGATTTACTTCTACAATTTATATTTATTGTTTTTACTTTAGTTGCAACGATTTCTGCAAACTTTTGATTTTCCATTGCATAATCTGCCATTTTAGCTAATTCAAAAGCTGTAGTATAATGATCAGCCATATCAAGTCCATGAGGAGTTATAAAATGAGTATTTTCTAATCCCAATTCCTCAGCTTTTTGATTCATTTTATCTGCAAAACCTTCTACACTACCACCTACATATTCTGCTAACGCTACTGCAGCATCATTCCCTGAAACCATAAGTAATCCATATAATAAATTATTTACCGTAATTTTATCTCCAACTTTAAGTCCTAGTCTAGATCCTCCTGTTCCTGCTGATTTTTTAGAAACAGTTACTGTATCTGATAAATTTGCATTTTCTAAAACCACAATTGCTGTCATAATTTTCGTAGTTGATGCCATTGGTCTTTTTTCATTTTCTTTTTTTCCCCATATAACCTTTTTAGATTTTCTATCATATATTACTGCAGCTCTAGAATTTAATTTTGGTTCTTCTGAAGTATTACTTGTTTGTAAGACATCATCCTCCCAGATTAATTTATCTGTATCTATTTCATCGGAATAAACAGTACCACTTATACATAATACTATTACCAATAATATTATTCTCATTTTTTTAATCACAAAAAATCACCTATTCAAATATATTCGAATAAGTGATTTTTATTACTTACTTTTAATGGAAAATTGTTCTAGGTCCAGGCCATCCATGCTCTTCTTCCTCTTCTTCCTCTTGTGCTTCTTGCTCTGATTTTTTCTTTTCTTCTTCAAGTTGTTTAGCTTTTTCCTTTTCAAGTAAAAGTTGTCTTCCTTTCGCGTCAGCTAATTGTTTTTCATCAATATCAGATTGTGTAGGAGTATAATTTGAAGTAGCAATTGGTTCATTAGTATCTATGTTAGTTAATGTAATAGAACCAAAACTCATATCTATACCTAAACTTTCTTTTCCATCGCTTCTTCTCATAACCAAATCTACTGTACTATTTCCACAACAATTTCCATGTTCATCATATTCTGGTTGTTCCCCAGGTCGTGCAGATGATGCTCCTAAAAAATCAGGATGCTCTTCAAAAGTGCCATCTGCTTTTTCGCCTATAAGGTGAAAAGTACCATCTTTTGTTAAAGCTACATATTGTTCAGAATATCCTGTTTGATATCCAACTATATCTTCAGAGAATCTCTCATCTTCTATTCTAACTAATGCCAAAATCTCTAATCCTGTATCTTCTTTTAATTTATCAACAGTTTCTTCTTTTTCTTCTTCCTCTTTTTCTTTTTCTTCTACTTCTTTTAAATTTGTTTTTCCATCCTCTTTAGATTGTTCTTTTAATTTTTCAGGATCTAATTCAGAAACTTCTAATGCGTTTTCTTCCATATAACTTGGTATTTTTTCCATTACTTTATCTTTATATTCTTCATCTAATTCTACTAATCCCTCTTCATCTATTGTGGCAACAAGAGAATAGTCTTTATACAAATCATATTTCCCTGTTTGGTATGCCACTAGAGCTACTTTTTTTGCTTCAATTTTTATTAACTCATTAAGTTTTGCCTCAGATAAAAGATATATATTTTCTAAATTATCAGCATTTTCAACTTCTGTTTTCTCCTTAATTTCTTTTAAATATAAAGCGTCTTCTTTTTCTTGATTTGCTTTTTCTATCTTCTTTTCTAAAGCTAATTGTCTTTCTTTTTGTTCCTTAATTCTTTCATCTATACTTTTTTCTGGCATACTGCCTCCCCCTTTTATTGTTTAACTTCAAATGATAATAAGAAATCATTAAAATCATTTTCTACAAAGAAAAATCTTTGATCCATTGAGTAATCTGGCTCTAATGGTGATGTTATTGTAGTAAATAATACATAATATTGTCCTTGTCTTTCTATATTATCATAAGACACAATTATTAAATCACTTGGAAATTTTTCTTGTACATATTTTGTAAAATCATCCAATGTTTTAAAATAGTTGTTTTTAAAATCTGGATACAATAAATTATAAGCACTTTCATAATCTTTACTTTCTATATATCTTATAAATTTACCACAATATTGTTGTATTCTTGTTCTTTCGTCTGCATTTTTTAATCCTTCTAGTTCTCTTTCTTCTGCATTTTGTTCAATTTCTTCTGCTGTTATAGTATTAGAATCTATTACATTTTCTGGTTCTGCATCTTGCAATCTATTTCTTAATATTAAACTTGTAAAAAACAATAAAATCAATAAAATTATTAATATTAAAATCATTCTTTTAAAAAACTTGTTATTTTTCATCTTTCTCTCCTCGAACTATTCTGCAACAGAATAAATTATTTCTGGGTCAGCAGAAGTCATATTTGCAAAGAATACTCTTAAACTTATATCTTGATCTAGGTTTTCATATTTAAGTTTTATAATAAAACTTAAATATGAACCTTGACCTGCCGATCTATATGATTCTGTATCTATTTCGCTTACTTCAAATTGGTTATTATTAAATTTAATTGTTTGTAAATATTTTACTAGATTTGTAAAATCTTCTACGTTTCTAATACCTAAATTTTCTTTTATATCATTTTTATTTTCTTCAAATAATTTTAAAATTTGAGCATCATTAATTCCATTTATTTGTTTAAACAAATTGGGAAGATAATCATATACTAAATTATTTAAACTTCTATATAAATCATTTTTACTATTTTCCCCATCATAATTCGAATACAGTGTTTGAAACTGTCTCGGAATTATTTTATCTGAAGTATAGTCTTCTACTTGTTGTACCATTATTTGTTCATCTGTTAAATTCGCTGCTTGGTTTGCATTATCTTCTAAATGATTTTTTACTAATAATATTACAACAAATAATATAATAAGGATAATTAAAATTATTAAAACCTTTTTTTTAGTTAATTTCATATTTTCCTCCTATAGAATTAATTTTTCTAACTTCCTTCCAAAGTATACAAGTCTGCTGAAGGCGTTCCTCCAACAAAGTCTGACCATGGAGTTTCTGAAAGGAATGTATATTTAGGAGTTGATGCAGAATATGGATATCTATATTCTTCTGCTGTTGCCAACATTCCACGTACATGTCCTCTTCTTTTTAATGTTTCTTCATAATTTGTATTTGTTCCCCAATGATCTTCAAAGTCTTGAAGAGTCAATGCACCTTTTTCATTAAATATGTCACATACTTGACTACATTCACTAGGACTTGCATGATTTAAATCTACCAGTGCATCTAATTCGCTTTCTGAAAGAGCATCATCATTTTCAATTTGTTCTAGAACACTTTCTCTTCCGGCCTCTAATACCAGTAAAAATACTCCTTGCGCTTCTTCTTTAGGGACCTGACCAGATGCTAAATGTTCAGCAAAATTAGGATACATTTCTGGAACATCTCCTACTCCTGCAATTGCTTTTGTTAAACCAAAAGCAGTTGTATTTCCTGCACCATCAGCCAATACTTCTACACCATAATTTGATCCTAAATCATATTGACCTTCACATCCACCTTCTAGTAAAACACCTAACCAGAAAATAAATTCTTCAGGGAAATCTGTGTCAATTCCTTTTTTAGCTAATCTTATATATGATTCTACATCTTCAACAATAGAGTTCTCTCTATTTATTAAGTATATTACTATATCTGAATTTGTTGTAGTTCCTATTACAGTTCCTTCTTTTATGTATTTCTTTCCATCTCTTTCTATATATACTGGAGCCTCTACTCTTTTGTCTTCATCTTCTCTCCATTCTTCCATTCCTGCAGTATCATATCCATATTGTGTAAAATATGCATCTGTATGTGTTACTTTCTTATATTCTGATGCTGAATTACTGTTAATATCACCTTTTTTAAAGCCTTTTATATACAAAATATAACCTGTACATACATCTTCATATTTATTATAGAATGGTTCATATTCAGGTATTGCAGTATTATCCATAACTTTAATTTTTAGATAATCTGATCCTTCTTCTATAATCTCTCCTGTAACTGGTGAAAGAACATTTAATCCTGCTTCAAATCCATCAACTAATGTATCTGTCGGATTTGTGATTTCGTTTTGTTCTTCATCATCTGCATTCTCATCATCATCATCTAAATCTGGAACAGATGTATCAGTTACAGTTACTGTAGCATCAGGATTTAAATTTGGTCCATAAATAGAACTTTGTGTTTGTTCGTCTGTTCTTACACTTCCATCTGCATTATTTCCATTTCTTATATTATCTGTTGACACCTTACTTCTTATGATTGTACCATAATCTCTTTGTTGTTTTTCAAATCTCTTTTGTGGCCAATATGGATTAAAGTATCCACTTAATGGCCATTGGAATACGTGTGTATCTTTAGTTCTTAATTCCTCTTTTGTAAAATATCCTAAATCTACAAATAAATTTTTTAAATCTCTTAGTATGTATTCCGCATCTTCACTATCATCATTTTCTAATATTGAAAAAGCTGCTAATGCGTTAGATCTTACATCTACTTCTTTAAAATAATTTGTTCCTTCTTTTTCTTCTTGTGCTTCCACAGCCTCCTCAGCTTCTTTTAAAGCTTCTTCTTCATCTAAATAATTATTATACAAAGCATTTAGATATGTAGAATTATATATTTCTCTTAATTCTTCTATTTTATCAGCTGCCTCAGTACTTCCATCATATACAAAATATTTAGCTGGTCTATCTTCTGTTCCTACAAATAATTCTTTAGTATGTTCGTTTACCTCTCCTCTTACTGCATCCGCAACTTGAGTATATGCTTCTCCATCTAAGTTAGTTTCAATAACATACCATGAACCACTTTCGTTAGATTCTAAAACACTATCCTCTCCACCTTCTGCTGGATGGAATTCATGTTCACTTGGTGTAGACACATCTTTTTTAGTATATGCTCCTGTCCAGTCTGGATAATTTTCAGAAATGTAATCTCCCTCTCCTGCATCTTCAGCAGAAGAAATTGTGAAATAAACATTTCTATACCAATGTTTTGTAACACTTTCAATATATGGAACTACTTTCGTAATTTTTTCACCTGTTTGTGAATCACTATTTAATGAGTCATTATAATATAGTGCTCTGTTTATTGCATCTAATGATAATCCGATTTTCTCTAATTCTGTTTGTAATTCATTTGCTTCCTCTTTACCTGATACTTCATATACAATATCCATATCATATTGTAATTTAGTATTATATAATTCTGTTAATTGTTCTTTCATAAAATTATATGCTTCTTCTTTTACTTCATCGTTATTTACTAAATCTTCAGGTCCTTTTATATCATTTTCATTACATAATTCTGCTAATTTTTTACTATACTCTCCTAATATCCCTTTTCCAGATTCACCTTCTTCTGCATAAGGATTTTCATATGTAGCCTTACCATCTTCATCCCAGTATACTCCTACAGCTGTACCAAATACTTCTTCATAATCATCTTCTGAAAAGTCTAATTCTTTATCATAGCTAGATGCTTTATCCCTAGCATCTTCCATTGCACCATTCATAATACTACCTATAAATACAATAGCATTTTCATAACTTGGAGAACCATTATATCCACTCATTAGAGTTTCATCTGTCAAATTAGCAAATAAATATCGCGCACCATCAGTATCCCATTTTCTAACTTCTGACATTGTATCATCAAAAGAACTATTTAAAAATGCTTGTAAGTTTTGCTCTGCCAATTGCATATTTTCTACAATTCCTGTCTGTTTATGTGATTCTATATATGACTTCATTTTCTTTAAATCTTCTGTTGTAAATTCTGTTTTTCCATCCAAATCGGCTAAGGATTCATCCAAATCTCCAAAATTAGTTTGAATTTTTGAGCCATCTTCTGTAGTTTTTAACCTATATTCCATTTTTATTCCAACACTATAATCTATTCTTCCAATATTTATAGCTGTATTTTCTTCTTCATCCATAATAAGTTTATAAGCCAAATCTGGTGCCATAGTTGCTAAATGTAAAGTTAAAGAAAGAGTAAGTGGCTTTCCATATCTTGCTGACCAACCTTCCATGTCGTAAATATAGTCACTAGTTCTAAATGCAAGTAATCCATCAGGTGACCAGGCTCTTAATGTTAATGTTTTATCTTGCATATTAACTATTACATTATCAATTAAGAAATCTGCTAGTGAACCTCCTTCATAAAGAGATTCATCAAAGTGCAACATTCCAAATTGAGTCTGGTCTGTTCCTACATCTTCAGGACTATATGATATTGGATTTCCAAAGAAGAAATTTAATACTCCACTAATATCTGCTTTAAAAGAATCATATGGTTCATATGTATTATAATCTGCAAGTAAATATGCAGTTAAATATTTACTATCTATTGATAATACCTGCTCTGTTTCTCCTGTTTCTTCATTCTCTTCTTCTGTCTCTTCATACTTTCCAAATCCGAATTCATAAGGTGGGTATCCCATATTCTCTAAATACTGTGCTAATTCCAATTGATCGTCTTCAGTAATATATGCCACATTTCCACTAAAGAATGATTGAAAACCTTGTAATATTCCATCTTTAAGTTCATTTATCTTATCACTCATTAAACTTGGCATCTCTAGGAAGAAACCTACTATTCCAATTATTATTAGCACTACTACAATAGCTATAATTATCCCTACAAAAATTGTTCCAAGAATACCAAAAGTCTTTAAACTTTTAAGTACTTTCTGTAAAAGTCCTTTTGCTGCCCCGGCAATTTTTCCACCTAATCCTCCAGAGCTACTACCATTGTTATCTGTTGGTTGGTCTCTTTGTTGTTCTGCCACATTCCCACCTCCTTTACTAATCTTCTACATTAAAGTTAATTATTATTGAATAATTTCTAATTGCATTATCTAATTCTTCCTGTCTTGTTTCTTCTGTGCCAGAGAATGATTGTAATATTCTTACATTATTAAAATACATTCCCTTTGGAGCATATCCATCATCACAATACTTATTAAAAACAAATGTATATGTATTTTCTTCTTCTGGATTTAAAACTATTTTTACATCTGATGATGTTACATAGCTCCTATATTTATTATTTACTAATATTGCAATTTCATTATCTACTGATTGATCAGATAATACTGCAATATTCTCTGTTTTATTTGTAATTCTTACTGTATATGCTTCATGATCATAATATACATTTTTACTTTCTACAACGATTTTTAAATTTTCATCTTCTGAGAAAGCATTTAGTGTATCTTTTCTTATAAAATCGCCAATTGCAAATTTTAGATTTTTGTCATCTTCTGTAAAAACAAATTTTTCTTGTAAATATCCATAATTCGTACCTGTAGAACCTGTTGCCATAAAGTCGCTCATAAGATTTACATTATAAATATATTGATTAGATAAGTTTGAAAAATTTTGAATACTATATATTCTCTTTACTTGAAATTTGTAATCAACATATTCTTTAAAATCATCAATTGTAGGAAATAAAGCATTTTTACAATCATCTGATATCATATCATATGCACTTTGATAGTTTTTTTCATTACAATATGTAATAAATGTATCTATCCTATTCTTTATTTCATCTTGCCATTTTTCGGGTACTTCACTAGAGTCCATTACAGCAATATTTGGTTCATATGTTGTTCTAGGAGTTTCTTCTTCAGGCATATTTTTTAATACGTAGTTAATTGCTACAATAATTGCAATTGCAACAACTACTATCATTACTTTTCTTCTATTTTTCTTTATAAATCGTCTTATTTTTAACCTTGCATCAATAAAATTCATCTTATTTCCTTTCTAATAACTCTATGTTCCAGAGTCATTATCTCCTGATGGTGGTTTAACATCACCTGATTGAATTCTTGATATAGTATCACTCATTCTAGATTCTAGTTGATCTTCTGGAACTCCTGAATCAATAAGTGTATTCTTAACATCATTTAAACTCTTAGCAAAAGCTTTATCTTCGTCTGAAAAGTCATTTGGATCTTTTCCTCCAATTAAATCTTTAGCTATTCTATTAGCTCTAAAACTTGCAACTGCTGGATCATCTTTATCAAGTCCTGTATCTTCTGCCCATTTTTGATATTCTTCTGCTGCTTTTGATTCAGGTTCTTTTAATTTTTCTTGAAGTTCATGAGCCTGTTGTGCATCTTGGCTTAACTGTTTTTGCTCCATGCTCTTCCATGTTCCTCCAGCTAATTTACCAACACCCATTCCTAGTGCACCACCGGCAAAAGCCCCTTTAGAGAATCCTGCTGCACCAGCACCTATTGCTGCACCTGCAATCATTGCTGCAAGTTTAGCATTTGCACCAATGAATTTTCCGGCAGGTGTACTTCTTAATCTTGCTGCTCTTGCTTTTGCTTTTTGTCCTTTGCTTAAAACAGCATTTTTAGCATTTGAAACTTTACCTGCAACACCAGTTTTTGGTCTACCAGTTTGTCCTCCATTAGATCCTCCGCCAGATCCATTCTTTCCTGGAGCTTTTCCAGATCCTCCAGAGCCTCCTGAGCCACCAGATCCTCCAGATCCGTCACCATTTACAGGGCCTGCGGCCTTTGCATTTCCGCCATTTTCACCTTTAGCTTTGTTAATATCTCCAATAGCTTTACCAACAGTTGAAGCTAAAGCCATTGTCGTTAATGCATTTCCTAATGAATGTGCATGTTCAAAACTAAATATTGATCTTACAATATCTTCTGCTTGATGTATAAATAAAATCATAATTATACCTAAAACAGCAGAACCTAGTGAATAATCTTTCATTAAATCCATTGCTGAAATTGCAAAGATTAAATATATTAAACATTGGAAGGGCTGTATTAATATATTATAAACAAATTCTTTTAACCATTTATCTAATGCTTGTGATTTATTATCACCCATTCTATCTATAGAATATGTAACAGTTACAATTGGAGATATAATTATTAAAAATCCTACTGTTAACATACGCTTTATATAAAATATTAAAAATGATAAAGTCATACCAACTAATATACAAAATACTATTGTTGATCCAAGACCAGTAGTAAATGAAAGAGCAAGCGCTCTTGCTTCAAAAGCATTAATTATATTTTCAAAAAAAGAATCTTGCATTACATTTTCTCTTGCTGATTGCATTATAGATACTAATCCATTATTAGCATTTATCGTAAATATGATTATATATTGCAATAAAAATACTAATACGAAACTTACTACCCAGTCTTTCAGCATAGATTTATATTTTGCTTCCTCTGATGCAACAGTTGAAAGTGCCATTCTTATACCCACATAAATTAGCATTACTAGTAGCAAACCTATAGCTAAGTTTCTTAATGCATAATACCAAATGGCAACATTTTCTCTTATTGTATTAACAACTTCTGCATCACTAGAAAAATCAAAAAAGTTAATATCAGTAATTGCCAGTTCATTAAATAATATCTGCTCCGGACCGAATCCTTGCATCAAATATGCTTTGTTCTCCAGAAAGAACTGCAACTCCTCCTATTATAAGTCTTATTACTTCACCAAATGCTACAATTAATACTCTAAGTGGCCATGTTATAAGTCCAACAACACCATCAGCTATAGCTCCAAACGCAGTATCATGTTTTTCTGAAAATGCATCATCCTGTTTTTGTCCTTCTGTTAAATTTTCTGTTGTATTTGTTGCATATACAATAGTACTATAATTTGGAATTATAAAACCAACTAGCATCGTAATACATAGCAATATGGTAACTATTTTTATAGATTTTGATTTCATTGTATTCCCCTTCCTAAATACTTATCTTTCTAAATATGTTAAACTATTTAATACATTTTTTAAATTGCTCTTTCCTGTTTCTTCATGTCTGTACATATAATTTGTTTCTTCGCCTCCAAAATGTATGCTAAAGTTTCTATCTGTTCTTTGAAGGTCTTTCATATCTTTTACTAGGTCTTCCATAAATCCTGAAACCTTTTCATCTGCATCATTTTTTTCTAATGTATCTTCTATAATGTTCTTTAGTTTATCTTTACTTAATGTTCCATTATTATCTTTTTGTTTGCCAAATTGTGCTTTTATTTCTGAATGTATTTGTGCAACCTTTGATTCTACTTGTTCTTCTGATAAGCTTGAATCATTATTTTTTATGTTTTGTTTCATATAATCTTTCATTTTATCTAAAGCATTAGAAACATCATTTTCTTCTAAATCAGATTTTCCAATATCTTGTGAAAATTTATCAATTTTATCTGATACTCTAAATATCTTCTTAATAGAATCCTCAACTTCATTGTTAAATTTATTTTTTGCAATTGTTTCAACAAATTTTTCATTTTTCCTGTTTTCAGGTGCTTCAATTTCATTATCAATTTTCATATCTTGAATTGTTTCTTCTAATTTTTTATTATATTTTGTAACAATTTTATCTTCCAATTTTCTTGCTTCTTTAATTCTTTTTAATTTTGTAGGTGCTTTAGTTTGAACATAGTCAATTTTGCCTTCTTCTGCTGTTATTGTATCTTGAACCGTTCCTGCAATTCCTTTTAATGGTGCAGATACTAATTTTCCAGCTGCTCTTGGAACTGCTAAGGCTGCTCTAGAAACGTTATATGCTACCTTTTTAGGTGTACTCATTGCATCATATTTAGCTTTTCTTTTTTGTTCTTTAGCTTCTTTCTTTTGTTTAGTAGCTTCTTTTCTAGCTCCTCTTATATTTTTTCTTTTTTCATGAGTAGCAATCATACTACCAGTAGCTGATGCAACATTATGTAGTGCAAGACTTCCTTGTCCAGCTACAGCCAAAGGAATTGCTGTTGCTAATTTTGCTGCATTTAAAGCTCCTCTTAATGGTACTTTAACTGAATCTTTTACCACTCCTGCCGTCATACCAATTGCACCAAAATATTCTTCTTTCATTCTTCTAGCTAAATCATTTGATAATTGTTTTCCATCTTTCCTTCTAAGTATTTTAGATCCAAGAGATTTTTTAGCTTTAGAGCCGATCATTACTCTTCCTGTAGCTGCATCTATGTTTTTATGTGATATATTGTTTAATCCATAAGCTTTAGCTTGTGCTTTCCTCTTAGCATTTTTAGTAGTTAATGATGTTCCAAAAATAAGTCCTTTACCTGCTCTATATGTTCCTCCAACAAAAGATGCAGTTCCTTTAACCAAAACTTTTCCTATATATAATTTTTCTAAAAGTTCTCCTCTTGGATCAGAATTCATTATAGATTTTAATGTACTATGTCTTCCAGCACCACCGCTACCGATCATTCCAAATATATCGAAAAAGATATTAGCTGCTTTTACCATAAAGTTCATAATTATAAATGCAAGAACAATTCCAACTAATGACTCTTGAGTTAATATTAATACTGCTTTTACAAAACATAAATATACCAAAGCATGTACACTTTGTACTAAAACTAGTAATGTATAATCTTTCATCCAAGCTGTAAAAGCTCTTGCCTTTCCACTAGTAACCTTTGAAAAAGCGTATACAGCTCCCATTGTTGGTGCCATTATTGTTAAGAAAGCTATAGAAAGTAATCTCTTCATATATATATAGAAAAATTTTAACATTAATACTACTAAAACCAAGTATAACATTGTTCCAGCCATACCAGATGAAAGTTTTACTTCATAAGCTTTTGTTCTAACTGTTTCATATATACTTCCTTCTGCAACAGTTTCTTCTGCTGTAAATGCATCCTTAATCCAAGAAATTAAACTTTCATTTATTTGTAAAACAAATATTAAATAATAATGTATAAAAATTATTATTAAAAATCCAACTAACCAATCAACTAACATTCTTTTGTAATGAGCTTTTTCTGAAGCAATTGTACTAATAGCTAATCTTATTCCTAAATAAATTAATATTAATAACATTGCAACAATACTAAAATTTCTTAATACATAATACCAAGAAGCTATATTTTGTCTCATTATTGCTAGTGCACTATCATCTTTTAATTTTACTCCGCCTGCAGTATCTGAAAAGAAATTTACGTCTAATATAGGAACTTCTCCTAAGATTATTTTATCTATTGTTAATTTATCATCACCTTCAGGTTGTAACTCTGTTGAAGAAGGTGTGTAATTTGAATTATTATCCAATATTCTATCTGCAGAAGTTGCAGAAGATGATATTGCTTGAGTTGTAACTGTTGAACCAGATACTGATGAAGCCACTATTGTTGTATTTGCAGTTGTATTTACTGTCGTATTTGTTTCTGTATTTGTTTCATCATCAGCAGAAGTTGTATCTTCAATTTCTCCTGTTAAGTCATTAACAGCATTTGTAACTATATTTACAATAATATTTGCATATCCTACAAAAACCATTCTTATAACTAATGTTAATAAACCTGCTAAAAAGTCTACTAATTGTGAAAGTAAATTAAATAACCATGTAAGACTTAATGCATTCGTACTAGATAGTTCTCCCTGAGGTATACCTTGATAATAAAATTTATCTTCAGGATCTTCTATTAAATTATCTTCTCTGTCTAAAGTTGTTGTTGGTACACTTCCAGATGGAGTAACATCTGTATCTGCGTTCAAACTAAATACTGCTGTAAAAGAATCATTACCTGGATGGATATTCATATTTGCATTAGTTCTACCACTACCAAAATTAAAATGTGTTGCTCCGCCATTGCTTGCAACCATCTCTGCGTGTCCATCTCTTACTAATATATCTCCAGGTTTTGCAGAAGATAATGGTACTTCTGTCCAGTGCTCATTATTCAATGACGTCAAATTCGTAACTGCTAAATAACTAAATCCGAGTTGTGTTATATCAATACCTAAAAATGTTTGATATACATATTGAATTCCTGATGTACAACAAGAGTAAAAAGTTTGTCCAACAAAATTTGCTGGTAAATGTTCTCCTGCGGTACTATATACTGAATTTCCTGCATGTTGATTAATAAAATTCTCAGTCTGCTGTCTTAAAAACTCTCTTGCAGCATCGTCAAATTTTTGAGCAAAAGATGATGAAATTGAACTCATTAATACAAAAAATATTGTAAATATTACTATTATTTTTTTAAAAATTGTTTTTAAATGTTTCATCATCTTCTCCTTTCTTTACAATGTTATTTGTATATTTTTTCCATCATATGTTAATATTTTTGTATCATTATTAAAACCGGTTATTTCAAAATTATCATTTCCTGTAATAATAGTTTTTGTTTGTCTAGTTGTTGCATTATATACATATATTCCCTGATTTTGTATGCTATAAATTAAATTATCGTCATCATACCAATATGCTTGATTTGCATATATATCTTTACTTAATTCACTGTCTGCATTATTTCCATCTTTTGAATAAAATGTTATATTCGTAAATTGTCCAATTCCAGAAATATCTGATCTCATAACATACTTATTACTTGAATATTCACCATTTGTTATATTTATATCTTCAGATTTTACCATTGTTCTGTTTAATTCTTGTTCTATAATTAAACTTTGATTTGTCTTATAATATACTTGATATAAATCTTTATTATTGTTTTTTAGCTCCCCTTCATATTCTTGATAAATCTGTATTCCATTCATACTTTGTGAATCATTATATATTCTAACTCCTTTTAATGGATACCATATATCACTATATGTAGAATTATAATTATAAGAAGAATAATCAGGCCATATGTCTGTTAGTTTATTCATAAATGTTACAAAATCCTTTTTCTCATTATATTCTTCTACTAATTCTTCAAATTCTATAAATTCTGAATCTGGATATTGTACTCTAGGATATATTGAAATTTCGTTATTTGTAAAACATATATACATATCTTTTGTCATATATTCTAATATAGAATTTTGTTCTATATATCCTTCACCTAATTTTTCTTTTATACTATCAAAACTGTCTCCAACTTTAATATCATCAATTACTGAATTAGTATATTTTTTAGTAAATACTATATTAAATAAATTATGTCTAATTTCTCTAACTCTATATCCATTATTAAAATAAATATCATATCCTTGAAATGTACTTGTTTTATTTCCAAAACTTATATTATCTAAATTCCAACTATTGCTAATTAATACATTTAATTCTTGATTTGGAGTAACTTCAATTTCTCTTAAATTGGATTTTTGTGCCAGATTATTTTCTGACATTAATTTATTAAAATAATCTGATTCTTCTAAATTATTAATTAGAACATCATACACAATTCCATCTTGGCAAGTTACTGCTATAGTTAATTCCCTTGATTCATCTATTAATCTAAAATCTTGATATGATAAATATTTCGCAATTGCCTCGATTGCCAAATCGTAAAAAGCTTTTTGTGAATTTCCATTTTCATATGGAGAACATTTAAATTCTAAATATATATCTAAGTAGTAATTTTCATCTTCTGATTCCTTACGAGAAATATATTTACAATCTAATGATTCTATCATATCTTCCAAACTATCTATTTCTTTATCTTCTTCTATATTGTTTTGCCTTATAGCTGCAAATATAATTAAAAGAATTAACAATATTACAACTGTTACAATCAAAATTATTTTTTTCTTCTTAGACATTTTTTTCTTTTTTTTCATAGCATTTCTCCAATCTATGCTCTATGTTGAATTTTCATAGAACCTAAAGAACTTAATGATTTTTGATCTCTTATTCCTAATACATTCTTAACAACTTTCTCTGCTCTTGAAAGTCCTATAAAGAATAATATTGCAAGTACTGGGGCTACTTCTATTATTGCACCCGCACAAACTATTACTACTGAATATATTATAAGATGTATTGGTTGTATAAATATGCTTACTAGTAATTCTTTTAACCATTTATTAAATCCTTGAGCCTTACCATCACTAATCGAGTCTATTGGATAAGTTATTGAAACGAGTGGTGATATTATCGTCATAAATCCTATAGATATAACTCTTTTAAAATATAATATAAAGAATTTAAATTGATAGTATACAATAACAAAATATAATACTACCACTGCAACATAATTCCAGCCTTTCATAGTTTGTAATTTGTATTGTATAGAATCTTTTGTAGGATTATTTCCGGTTCCTCCATCACCATGTACAATTGCAGATTCAATATTATCTGTAGAATCTGGTATTATATCTACTAATGCATTAGAAAGATTAATTGAAAATAAAATTACATATTGCATTACAAATATTAAGCAAAAGCCTTTAACCCAATGTAATGCCATTTCCTTATATTTAGCCTTGTCTGGTGCAAGTGTAGATCCAGCCATTCTTATTCCAACATATATCAAAATAAGTAAAGATAGAGCTACTGCCAAGTTTCTAACACCATAATACCAAACTGCAACATTTTCACCAATTAGCTTTCTTGCATTTGATGTCGCTGAAGATGTATCAAAAAAATTTATATTAAATACATCATAATCATTTTGTAATAAATTATAAATTGTAAATTCTTCATTTCCTGTTCCTAAAGATTGTTGACTATTTATAACAACATTCATAATTAAATTCATTATAGAGGGAATAATAATGAAAATTTTTGCTAATGCTGATGCTGTAGCACCACCGAAGCTAGGACTTGACTGAATCTTTCTTTTTGTAGCACTTCCATTTGGACTAGCTGTAGATTCACCATCATTTAACATACTGTCCATAGAATCTTCTGGTACTCCATTCATTACTTCTCCAAATGTTTCTTTTTTGCTTTCGCTTTCATCTGTAGCAAAAACAAAATTTGTAGGAGTTATGCAATTAAATATACTTAAAATTATAAGTATTGATAGTATTAACTTCTTAACCATTTATTCTCCCTCTTATTAGTTTTATTGATTATTTTTTCTAGCTTGTTCTCTTGCTTTTTGTTCTTGTATTAATTTCATTTTATTTACGTTTGTTTCAACGAATTCAAATTCTTTCTTTGTTGGTCTTATTGCTATTATTGCTGTATCTGAACCTACTTTTAATAGTCCCTCACCTCTATTACAAGTAGTTAAAAATGCAGCTTCACCTTCACTTAATTTAAATACTTCTTTAATATAAGGTATTTCTGATTTATCTTGTGCTAAAAATAGTTTTGTATCTGAAGATGTTAAAACTGCTTGTGCTTCCGGTTTTTCGTAGAAGTCTTGGAATTTTTGTGACATAACTGCAAGTGAAACATTTCTTTTTCTAGCACGTCTTGCCATTGTATTTAAGAAATCTACTGCTTCAGGATATGGTAAAAGCATCCATGCCTCATCTATAAGTACCCTTTTCTTTGCAGCTTTTTCTTTATCTTCACTATTTTTCTTAACATATTTTTCCCAAATCCAAGAAAGTAAGATTTGTTGTGCAAGTGGTCTTGCAAATCTTTCCTCTAATTGTGAAATATCCAAATTTATAAATGGTGTACCATCTAATAATTCGAATGTTGATTGTCCATCAAAATATGCCATTTGTCCATTATATTCTCTAACATATTGCTTCATAACTTTTGATAAATAACTATAATGGAATCTATAATCTGGATTTTCATTTTCTTGACCTTTTCTTAATATTCTTTTAAACCAAGAGCCTATTGTTGGCATTTCTTTTTTCATTCTTCCAACATAATTTTTTGAAAATCTTTTTGATTGATTATCATCCTCATATAAACTATTTACATCATCTGTAATACCTCTAGATTCATATTCTTCTGCTACAGCCTCTGCAATTATTTGTTTTGTAAGTTCATTAACTTCTTCACTTCTTGTACTTCCTCTTGCCATTGTAAGTAATGCTTGTGTAACATCTTCAACTTTATTTTCTATATTTAACATAGCTCTTTCTCTACCTGTTATTTCATCTTTTACAATTTCCGGTTCTACATCAAAGAAATTAATAATTGTATTAGAATTAGGGCTTATCGTTACATTTACTCCTCCTAAAGCATCTGCAACTACTCCATACTCACCTTCTGCATCTAGTGCCAAGCTTTCAATGCCCATTAATACAGATGATCTTGCAGTGATCGTTTTTATTGTAACACCTTTACCAGCACCAGATTTACCAAATATAACTAAGTTATAATTTGAAAGTGTTGGACTAAAATTATCAAATAAAATAGGTAATCCTGTTTGTTTATCAAATCCTATTGGTATTCCATTTTCATGTCCTACTTCTGATGAGAAAAATGGGAATACTGTTGCCATAGAGTTTCTATCAAATGAATGTGATTTTTTTAGCAAATTATCATTAAATGGTAAATTTGTTCTAAAAGCTTCTTCTTGTATTGCCCATGCTGGTTTTATATCTATTAAAGTTTTAGCCATTTCTGAAGCAAGTAACTCTGTTTCTTTATCTAAATCATCTAAACTATATGCAAACAATGTACATACAATTGTTGATTCATATAATTTATTAAATCCACTTGCTATTTGATCTCTAAGTTCTTCTGCTTCCATTCTTTTTTGTGCTAATATTCTTTCACGGTTTATATCACCTCTATCAATAGCTACAAGTCTTTCAGATTCTAGCTCATTAATTGTTCTGTTCAAATCTGTTTGAGATGAACTTTCACTTACTGGTGATATAAAAACTGATGTATTTAAATCTCCAAATGTGTACATACTTCTTAAGAACTCTGGGAAAGTACACATTCTAGGAATATTTGATACAACCATGCTTCTTGCATATCTAGTTTTAGTAGATACTATTTCTACATGATTTATATTAGAAAAGTCTACTCCTGCTGGAGCGATTAAATCTTTTAAGTTTTTTGCATTTCTTTCAAGAACTCCCTTTGGTTGTTCTTGTTTAATTTCTTTTTCTTCAACTTTCTCTTTTTTCATCAAAAAACTTCCTCCTTATTTGTATCCTTAGTTATTTTCTGTTTTTTTAGGTCTTCCCCTCGTAACAGTTTTTTTCTTTTCATTTGCAAGTTCTTCTTTTACTTTTTCTTCTTGTTCTTCTTGTTCTTCATCTTGTTCTTCATTTTTTGTTTTTTCTTCTATTATTTTCTTTGTTTCATTATATAAATCTGGAGCTAATTGATTTTTATATTCTTCTATAATTTCCATTGTTCTTTCTCTTAGCTCATTATTTAATTGTTCTTTATTCTTTAATATATTATCTGCTTCAATCAAACTATCTGATGCCATATCTACTGCCATATCATCAATCTTTTCGTCAATTCTTTCTTTACGTTTTTCTAAAACATCTTTTGCTGTTGAATACAAAGCATCATATTGAGCATCTAATGCTCTATCTAATTGATATATTTGCTCTTCATCTCTGTTATATGCAATATATAATAATTCACTTAATTCTTCTGAATTTAATATTCTTCCAGAAACTTGAGCACTGGATAAACTTCTAATTAATGTTTGTGCTCTTGTATATAATTCTGTAAATACCATATTTATAATCTCGTCTTTTGAATAATTAGACACATTTCCAAGTTCTGATTTAAAATATGATACTACTACATATGTTTTTTGTTGCAAAACATTTTGGTTTAAGCTCATTCTTCCAATATAATTTGAAATATCTTGTCCATATTCTAAAACATTTTCTTTTCTTCTAATTTCAAATTCTACCATTTCAAATTCTTTTTCACTATTTGGAGTTTTTAATAATTGTTCTCTTCTTTTTCTTAATGCTTTAATTTCATCAGCAATTACATTTACTTTTTCCTTATACCCTTCTATTGTTTTTCTAAGGTTTAAGCTTCTTGTTTGTACATATAATTGAATTGGAAATCTTATTGTATTCAAGAATTCTACGAATCCTCTTTCTACTGATTCTTTTTCTTCTTCTGATAATAAATCATAATTAATTCCTTTACATTGAATTACCATAACATATTGTTGTCTATTTTTTCTTATTATCATATCATCTTTAATTTCATCAAAATCCAATAATTTATCAGTAGTTTCTCTTGGTATTCCATTAAAATCTTTACTTTGTTTTATTTCTTTTGCTGTTTCTCTTTGTTGTTGATTTACTTTACTTCTATATACTAAAAAATAGTAAGCAATTACTAGCGCTACAATAATTACTACTAAAACAATTAACATTATGTTTAAACCAACTATTATATCCATTTTAGTTTTCCTCCTTTGTATCTTCGTCTTCAAGTTCTTCGTCTTTTGTATCTACATATGCATATATATGTCTTTTTGCTTTGAATTTTATATATCTATTTATTATTTCATCTAAAGATTCTCCACCAACTTTTTTTGTTACTGCAATTCCTGCTACTGTTGGTATTTTTAGTGCTCCATATGCCCAACCAAGCACTCCAAAAACTCCCATAATAATTAATCCAGGTGTTGTATATCCTAATACCATACCAAATATAAAGAAAAATATTGAACCTATAAGTGCTCCTACTCCTGTTGTAATTAATGATTTAGCTGTAAAAATGTATAATATTCTTGATTCCCCTTTATAATTTCTTGGAACATAATAAGTACCCATGTGTTATATCCTCCTTTTTCTTAAGTTTAAAAATCTTTCATCAAATTATAAATTATTGCCCAAATAGCTTGACCACCAAATACTACTATTGTAGATACAACTAAACCAATTAATTGCTTCTTTACTTTTGCTTGATCATCTGGACTCTGTGTTGTAGCATATTTCACACCCATAACTGCTGTTATTACTACTAATACACCAGATGCGACTGCTACTAACATTCTACCGATTGGCAATACGATTTGAGCCACATCATCATTTGAAATTACTGTACTAGCTTTCCCTTTTTGTATAAATTGTGATGCTTGGTCTTTTAAACTATCCCAATCTTGGACTCCACTTGTTGCAGAAGAAGTAGTTGTTGGTAGAAAAATTATTCCAATTAACATTACTAAAATTACTAAAAAAATCGCTCTTTTACTCACTATTTACACTCCTCTTTTTTAACATTGTACTTATATAAAATTATACTTTATTTGACAATTATTTTCAATAAATTAACCTAAATGTCTTATTAATGTAAAACTTTTCTTTTGTAATATTTATGTAATATTTATCATATTATATGTGTTCTTATTACGGAACATCAACTTTACATCTTTTTTATATATTTAGTTAGAACAAAACTAGCAATTAATAACTTCGTCACTATTTCTTAATTTATCAAAATCCACAATTCTATTTGTTCTCCAAAATTGTAAAGCAATTTTGGATGAGATTTGTTTCTATGCTATAAAAATTCTCAAAGTTTTCATAATATAGATATAGCATAAAAGCATGGCGACCCAAATCACCATGCTTTTTCCTTAGTTTTTTATTTAAACTTCTTAGTAAAACTAAAAAGGATAATTCTCTTGTAAGGTTTAAATCTAAACCATAAAGCAAAATGCTGGGGCAAATTTATTTCACTCCAGCATTTAATTTATATTTCTTACTATATAACAAGGTTAAGTTTCCTATGCCTGTGCGATTGCAAAGCAATCTGTACATATGGCGAAGCCACTTTTCTTATTGTATAGTAAAAATCTTCAGATTTTTACGTGTACAACAAGGTTAAGTTTCCTATGCCTGTGCGATTGCAAAGCAATCTGTACATATGGCGAAGCCACTTTTCTTATTACATTCCAGTTGTAAATTTTATAACCAACGCAACTAAATTAGATGCTGCGAAGAAAATTATTGTTCCTATTACATATGGTACAAGTTTTGTTTTTATATCTGCCTTTTCATTAGGGCTGGACGTCATATATTTAACACCCATAGCTATTAACGCTACTAATGATACTGCTGTTCCTCCAATTTGTACAATATTTATTGCCATTCCAGCTTTAGTTCTTAAATCAGAAACTCCTGCTGTGGAATAAATTGACTTATATGAATCTGGATCAATCTCTCCAGTCGCGTATGAAATATTAATAGCTGTAAATACTACTAGCACCATCAACAAGAACATTAATACCAACTTTTTCATGTTTCATCACCTTCATATCTATTATGATATTCCAGATGTAAAGCTCTTTAATATTCCTAATAATCCTGATGCAGCAAACAATACGATTGCTCCTACTATATATACAACAGCATGTTTTTTAATTTCTGCTTTGTCGTTTGGAGCTGCTGATATGTATTTAATAGCTAATACTATAAGCATTACTACTGCAACTGCAGTACCAATTATTTGAGCAACACTTAAAAACATACCACCAATTTTACCTAATGAACCATCAGCACTTGTTGATACTGCTGTAGGTATTGTATAACCACCAGTTGCATATACTCCATTAAATAAAACTGAAACTGCAAATAAAACTGTTAATATTGCAATTAATGCTGTCATCACTTTAGCCATTTTTTTAGACATTTTCATGCTTCGTTTCCTCCTCTTATTCATTTTCATTCCTACTATATACTTATTATTATACTATATTTATTTATTATTTGCAATATTTTTTGTTTTTTAATAAAAATGTAAAAAAATTGTAATATTTTTTATTTTGCTATTGCTTCTTTTTTTATCTTTTCATTATAAAATTTTGCAATTAATATATCTAATTCTACACTAATTTTGTAAATAATATTATAATCCAAATTATTTTCTATGCTTTTATTTAATCTATCTCTAGTTTTACATATTTCTTCATTTAACATACTTATCACTCCTTTTCTTCTTTTTTCTTTTGTATATTTTTATGCTACCACATTTTTATACGTGTTTCAATTGTATATTCCCGATTTTTACTCATTTTCTAAAGTTTCGTACGTCTTTTTTTCTTCTTTTACCACACAAAATAAAAAGAAGATTTAAAAATCTTCTTTTTACTTCATTTTATAACATTATTTTGGATTTACTATAGAAAGTATCATTTTATCTTCTATAAACCTATCTTTTAATTCTTTATTTGCATCTTCTATATTTATATTATTCCATTCATTTAAATAATCAAAAGATATTATATTGTTCATATAATCTCTCATAAAAATTCTTCCAACTTGTGCAGGAGAATTATATGATGTAATAAGTCTTCCATAAATTTTGTTTTTTACTCTGTTAAACACTTTTTCTTCTAAGCCATTATCTTTTAACAATCTAATTTCTTCTTTTACCTTTTCAAAGACCTTTTTAGGATCTTTAGAATATGAAAATATCATCATATGTGAATATATGTCAGAATATTCATATTCTAAATCTGGTTCACTTATTAACAAACCTTCATCGTATAGCTCTTTATAAAGTTTAGAATTTTCATCCAAAATATAATTTAATAAAATATTTAATATTAATTCTTTCTTAATAATATTTTCTTTTTCTACTTTATCTTTAATTCCTATAACGAATGTAGGAATACTAACATCCATTTTTTCTTCTTTATAAGCATTGTATATTTTTTCTGGCTCCTCTGGATAAATTCTTTCAATTTTATCAAGCTTTTCAATTTTTTTCATATTTGTTTTTATTAAATTAATAATATAATCTGGTTCAAAATCTCCACAAACACTTAAAATCATATTACTTGGATTGTAAAATGTATTATAACAATTGTATAATATGTCTTTATTTATTTTATCAACAGATTCTACTGTTCCTGCAACATCTATTCTAACTGGACATTTTTCATACATACATTCTAGAGCATTATAAAAAACTTTAGAAATTGCATCATCATCGTACATTCCTATTTCTTGGTCAATTATTCCTTTTTCTTTTTCTACATTTTGATCTGTATAATATGGATTAAATACATAATTTAATAATTCCTTAAACGCTGGTTCAAAATTATCTACTGCTTCAAAATAATACGCTGTATGATCATTTGTTGTATATGCATTTGCTTCTACTCCCATTGCTGTTAACGTATCTAAGCTGTTTGTTCCATCTGACTGTTCAAACATCTTGTGTTCCAAAAAATGTGCCACACCATCAGGTATTATAACTTCTTCTTTTGTTTTTGGATTAATAAAATGATTATCTATTGAACCAAATTTTGTTCCAATTATTGCCATTTTTTTGTTTGTACCTTTTTTAGGTATAATCATTACTTTTAGTCCATTTTCTAATTCTTCTAAATATAATTTTTCTTTTATAATATTGTTTTCTATTATTCGCATATTCTCCTCCATAATGAGCAAATTAATTTCTTAAGAAATATATTGTATTGATACTAACACTATTTGCCACATCTAAAATATCTTGTCTTGTCACATTTTCAATATTTTGTATATATTCTTCTATGCTAGTTTTTATATCTGATAATTCTTGTCCATAATAATAAGATATTTCTATATCTTGTTCTTCTTTTATATTTTTAATATTTGTAATTATTGCACGTTTGGCGTTTTCTATGTCTTTATCTGAAAAATTGCTTTGTTTCATTTCTTCCATTTGTTCTTTGATTATGTTTAGCGCTTTTTCATAATTATCTATCTCTATTCCAGCTCTTATAAAAATATTTGATTTAAGTTTCATATAGCTAGATGAAATTGTATATGCCAAACTTGCTTTTTCTCTAACATTTTGGAACAATTTAGAGTTCGCAGTTCCTCCTAATATTGCATTATACACTTGTGCTGAATACCTTAGATCTTTTTCATTATTTATTACATCTATTCCTAAAACAATTTTTCCTTGTTTTACATCCATTTTTTCTTCTACATAACGTTCTGCATTTTTGTTGCTAGGCTCTCCATTTTTTATAAAATATGGTTCTCTTTCATTTAATTTTTTTATTTCTTTATTTTCTGTAATAATACTTTCTATATCATCGTTTTTTCCAGATACAAAAATATCAATTTTGCAAGTAGAAATTATCTTTTTATATTGTTCATATAAATTATATGCATCTATATTTTTTAAATCTTCAACATAACCATATTTATATATTCCATATGGTTTTCCTTCATACATTGTTTCTATGCATCTATTTAAAGCATACATCGTTTTATTATCAATTTTTGAATTAATAATTTGTTCTAAACTATATTTTTCTTGCTTTAAAAATTCTTCATTAAATTTATTATCCTCTATATTAGGATTAAATACTACATCAAATAACAAGTTAATGCTTTCTTTAAATAATTCTTCTTTTTTAGGTAAATAATCTTCATTTATACTTTCTAAATAAAATTTTAATATGTGATTATCGCCTGATTTTTCTATTCCTGAATCTAAACTTGCTCCATACATTTCTGCTAATTTATTTGTTATATCTTCACGTGTTTTATATAATTTTGATCCTCTTTTTAGCATTAACGCAATTAACGTGTTCTTTGTTGCTTCTTCTTTTATTATTGGAAATGTTAAGAAAACGGCAATCAAATTTGTTTTATATTTTTCGGTTTTTATTGTATGAAGAGTAATTCCTTTTTTTATCGTTTTACTAATATAAGACATATCTTTCTCCTTTTTCTTATTTTTTACATATTTATCGTTTTTATTCTTTATAATACAAATTATATCCAGCAATATCGTCCAATTGCCTATACTCAGATTTTATTACTTCTTTTGCTTTAGTTGATTCTTGTCCTATCCAGTCTTCGTCTTTCATTAAAATATAAGTATGAGAAAAACTTTTAATTTCGTTAATTATTCTTTCTTCTCCTTTATATCCCCAATTTCCTAAATGTGGCAAATCATAATCTTGTATATTTCTTCCTAAAGGTACTTCATACATATTAGCTGCAGCAGAAAATATTATAACTTGCTCTCCATTATTTTCTTTCTCTTGTATAAAGTTTTTTATATCATTTAAATCATTTTTATATTCCTCATCAATTTCTACTCCATAAAAAGCATCATTATAGTTTAATTCGTAATTTTCGTTAGTTATTTTTAATATATATTGTATCAATACAAAAACATTAAAAATAACTAATATAGAAATAATTATTGCTAAAGTTATGATTATTGCCTTATGAGTACATAATTCTAAAATTTGTCTTATTATACAATCTCCAAAATACATTAATAATATTATTGATGGTATTAAGGATAATTTAACATGATATATATTAAATATAGGATATCCTATTAATATTGCTGCAAACATAAAAATTAAAAAGAATACTGTAACTTTGTATAATTTACTATCTTTTTTTATGCCAATTTTTTTACTTGCTATTATAAATCCAATTAATAGCGCAATTGGTATAATATAATATATTACATTTGCTAGTCTTGCAGATAAATTCTCGTTTGAAAATTCTCCCATTCCTAGGAAACAATAATTTATGAAATCAAAAAATTGTCCATCTAAATATAACGCAACACACCAAGCTGCTGTTATTATTAAAAACAATATATATATTCCGAATATTTTTTTAATAGCTTGTTTTAGTTCTTTTTTATAATTATATATTGTAAATATTGTCACAGCCAATAAATATATTACTCCTATATTTTGTTTAGTTGCAAATATAAGTGCCGAAATTATACCTTGTTCTATAACTTTAACTTCTAATTTATCTTTTTTTATTATTAAATACATACCTAGTATCCAAAATAGCATAGCTAATGTATTATAATTATTTCCACAAATAAATAAATCTCTTAAAAATGGAAATATTAACAATAATATATAAATTACAGCACGATGTACAGGTACATCTAATTTTTTTAACATTTTTATGATTATGATAATTATTATTTCAAAAGTTATTATATTTATAATTTTGAATACCAAAATATTTGCACCAAATACTTTAAATATTATACTCATTCCATAAAAAAATAATGGTGTTATTATTACATTATTTTCCGAATATAATTTTACTCCTTCAGCAAGCTTAAAAGCATTGGCGAAATTAAACATTTCATCTCCTAGAACTAATTTAGTGTCACCTAATCCATATCCTACTATACAAAAAAATATTAATATTGCACTATAAAGAAATATATGTTTTGATATATGTTTTTTTATTTTTTCCTTCATTTGTATTCCCCTATTTTAATAATTCTTTTACACACTCACTTATTGTTTTTCCGTCTGCGCTTACTCCAAGTTTTGATTTAGCTGATTGCATTACTTTTCCCATATCTTTTATTGAAGTAGCATTTAATTCTTTTATAATGTCTTGTACTATAGGAGTTATTTCTTCTTTAGTCATTTGTTTTGGTAAATATTCTTCTATTATTGCAATTTCTTCTTTTACTTCATTTATTAAATCTTCTCTTCCACTTTTCTCGTAATCTGGTAAAGAATCTTTTCTTGTTTTTGCTTCTTTTGCAATTATTTGCATAATCTCATCATCTTTTAGTTCTACTCCACCATCTTTTTCTTTTTGTAAAATTGCTGCTCTTATCATTTGAACAACATTTTTTCTAACTATATTTTTTTCTTTCATACTATTTTTTAAGTCTTCTAATAATTTTTCTTTTAACATATTTTTCACTCCTTTATAAAATTCAAAAAGGTTGGAAATCAGATACTTCTAACCTCCAACCCTTATTAATATATTAAAATTTTCTTTTTCTAGCTGCCTCTGATTTTTTCTTTCTTCTTACACTAGGCTTTTCATAATGTTCTCTTTTACGAACTTCTTGGATAACTCCGTTTTTAGCACATTCACGTTTGAATCTTCTTAGAGCTTCTTCTATATTTCCATCTTTTACTTTTACTACTGATGACATTAATATTCCCCTCCTTCCGGCTTTTACAACTGTGGGATAATAAGTTTAGGGCAATACTATTTTAACTAATATCACCGTAACTTTTATAGCTACTCTATTATATATAATTAGCATACAGTTGTCAATATGCTAATTTGTAAATTTTATAGTATTTTTCATAATTGCTATATTTACTTTCCCTTAATTATTTTAGAACAAAAAGGGCCTGATTAAAGTTTTATGACCTTTTAAATAACTTACATGCCCCGTCTTTGTTCGTCGCCAAAATTGCTGTGCAATTTTGTGTGAAATTTACTTATATAATAGGGAAGTTCAGAGAACTTTCCTATTATATAAAAAAGACCGGCATTAATGTCGGTCTTTTTTTATTACTTTCTATTTAACAGCAATTTTTGGTTTCTCGCTATTTTCTATTTTTCTTTTGTTTATTAGTTATTACTCTAGCATAACTTAATGTTACTGTTTCTAATCCTGCTACAGCGACTAATGCTATTATTATTGGCCATGGTACGCTACCTGTTGATACGTTAATCATTACTGTTGCTTCTGAACTATTGTCTTCACTATTTTCGTCTTTGAATCCTGGTACATTGTCTGTTTGTGTTATTTCTACTTTGTTGTCTTTTTCTCCTAGGTTTCTATCTCCTCTGTTCCATGCTAATGTTAGTTTATATTCTTTTGTCTCTCCTGCTTTTATCTCTGGTATTACTTTCTCTAAGTATCCATCTTTTTCGTCCCATGTTTCGTCATTGTTTATAACACTCATTCCGTCTGGTATGTCTTCTCTTATAATTGCTTTTCCATCTACTTCACTATTGTTTGTTACTTTTATTGTATATTCTATTTCTACTTTTGTATCATTTACATTCTTTCTGTAGATTTCCACTCTTGTTAATTTGTTGTTGCTTATATTTTGTTCTTTTCCATTTACTGTTACTTTACTAATTGTTTTATCTACTCCAATGTTAAATGTTTTTGGTTCATAGTAGTAATATACATCTATTGTATTATTTACAATGTCTTTGCCACTTTCGTCTTTTGTTATTTCTACCTTCATTGTTCCTTCTTCTACTGGTTTCTTAACTAAGTTGTAATATTTAAACATTTTTGCAGCCACTACATACGCATCATCTTTTGTTCCTTCTATTGTAACTTGACTAGATTGTAAGTTACCATCTGCATTTATTTCCTCTATTTCTTCTCCTGTTATCATATCTACATAATGTACCACTACTTTTGCTGGTTGATAATAATAATATGTAACAATTTGTTTTTCTTCTGTATATTTTCCTACACTATTTGTTGGCAACATATTATTTCCTTGTCCATCATCTATAGCAACTGAATAACCCAAGAATTCTTTTGGAGGAATATTATATTCTTCTCCAATATGTCCATTATGTACTATTGGTTCTTCCAAGTCTGCTCCTGTCTTTATGTCTATATGATGTTCTTCTATCTGAGCTTTTCTTATATAAAGATAAGTTACAACAGTCTTATTGTTTACTATATTTCCGTCTTTATCTATTTCTACTTGCATTATTCCTTCTTTATTATTTGGAACTTCTAATAAATCATAATTTTCATACAATATTTCTTCTGTTGTATAGAAATCCCCTTCATGTTTTGTATTATCAACTGTTGGCTCTGTCAAAGGTTCATTTGTTGATACATCTATATAGTTTACCTCTAGTACTGCCTTTTTAATATAGTAGTAATTTACTGTAACTAGTTCTTCTCCCATTGTTCCTGTGCTGTTACTTGGAAGTTTACTTTCTACTAAATCATATCCTGCAAATTCTTTGCTTGGTATGTTGTAGTCTTGTCCTACTTGTACATTATGTGTTTCTGTATATAAAACTTTGCCTGTTATATCATCTATGTGGTTTTCTACTAATCCTGTTGTTATTGGTTCATAGTAGTAAATTAATGTTTGTTCATCTTTTGTCATTTTTATTGTTTTATCTTTTGGTTCTTCTACCAATCTATATCCTGTAAAGGCTTTCTCTGTTGTTACAAACTCATCTCCTACTAATCCTTCTTCTGTTCTTGGTTCTTCTAAGTCTCTTATTATTTCATGCGAAATTGGATCTCTTTCCACATATCTTACTGTTGCTTTTGTGTTTTGTAGATAATAATATGTTACATTTATATCTTCTACTGTCATTGTTCCTTCTGTATTTTTACTGTCTTCTACTAATGTATATGTTTTTCCATTATATGAAATTGTTTCTTTCTTATGGTCTGTATCTGTATTATATTTATCATCTACATGTCCAGTTATTTGTTCTTGTTCACTTAGGATGGCATTATTACTGTCATCTGTGTCTCCGTCTTTCTCTAAGTAATTTATTATTACTTTGGCTGGTTTTAATCTGTAATAATATATTACTTCTTGTGGTTCTTCTTCATTGTATTTTTCTATTGTTCCTTCTGCATTTGCTGGAAGTTTTTCTTCTACTAATTCGTATTTATTACTTACATTATTTGCTTCTGTTACACTATATGGAGTTCCTTCCTTTCCTTCTATTGTTATATCTGGAATTTCTATTCCATTTATGTCTGGCACTCTATTAGTTGTTAATGTCCCATCTACATTTTGTATGTAATAATGTACTATTATTTTTCCATACTTACTTATATTTGTAATTATATTACTTTCTTTATCTACCCATGTATCATAATATTTTAGGTCACCTGTTGTTTTTTCTTCTTCTGCTAATGTGTATTCTATTTTATTTCTATTATTGTCAAATTTTGGAAGATTTTCAAATATATCATTCCATTTGTTTTTATTATCACTATCTGTTGTTGTAGTACTTCCTGCGGTTCCTGGTTTCATTAATTCTTTTGTATATTGACTTCCATCACTTCCAGATATTCTAAAGATTACACTTGTTGGTCTTTGACCTAATTTATTACTATCATCATTCCATATTTTACTTACTGGTATATCCACAGTAAAATCTGTATTTGTAATGCATGATGCTTCAAGTGTTTCAAATATTTTCTCTGGTGTTTTTGTCATAATATTAACAGCTATATTATTTTCTATTTTAGTAGTATCTTGTGTTAATTCATTATAAACTATAGTAATATTTTTGTTTATTTCTATTTCATTATTTTTATTTTCATAGCTATTTATATCAGATATTTTTTCTACCCAAGTTATAGTCATTGTGTCTGGATTATAGCTTCCTCCTGCTAAGTTAGATTTTAATTCGTCTATTGCATATGGAAGACTATCAACTATTTTTATTTCTGTTTCACCTATATAATCATTTAGTTTTACATTATAAGAAATATTATATGTTATTTCACTATCTAAGTTTTGAATCATTGTTGTAGCATTTTTGCTAATTTCTTCATTTGTTATATATGGTGTTTTTAATTCATAATAGTATATTACTTCAATTGGATTTTCTGTCATTATGCCAGAAATATTATTAGTGCTTTCTACAAAATTATATCCTGTAAATTCTTTTTGTTCTGTTTGATAATTATCAAATACCTTTCCATTTATTTCATAATTTGCACTTTGATCTAATTCCTTGTTTGTCTCCTTTTCTAAATATTTTACAATTACTTTAGCATCTTTTCTTACATAGTATACTTTTATTACATTTGTTTCAGTGTTTTCTGTTATTGTTAATGGTAGATTTTCTACATTATTTAATCTATATCCGGTTATATTTTTGTCTGTATACGTATCTATTATATCTTGGTATGTTGCTGTATTTTCCTCTGTATTTTCTGCATTAATAACACCATCATAATAGTATTCTACTCTGTATTTTATGTCTGTTTTCTTTTCATAGTAGAAGTTTATTACATTATTTTCTACTCCTATTGTTATTTCTAGTTGTATTGGGTCTATTTTATTATATCCTGGTATCTCTATAGCTTTTTCTGTTACAGAATCTTTATATGTTTGTTTATCTACTGTTTTACTTTCTGCTATTGGTGTATCTGTTCCTTTTTCTAGATAATTTACTGTATAGCTTAAGTCTGTTCTCTTTTCGTAATAGAAGTTTATTACATTGTT
>CALXVT010000017.1 GCA_944392175.1 uncultured Clostridia bacterium | reverse complement strand
AGCAGGAGAGACAAAAGAATATAAGATAACATTAGCATGGAACAGAGGAGATAGAAACCTAGGAGAAAAAGACAACAAAGTAGAAATAACACAAACAGACAATGTACCAGGATTCAAAGACGGAAATAGCGAAGACAACAGTTCAGAAGCAACAGTAATGATTAACGTATCAACAGGTAGTGTACCATGGCCATTAGTAATAGCATTGATAGCATTAGCAGGATTAGAAACAGTAACATTAAGTTATGCTAGAGTAATAACTAATAAACAAAAGAAAAATAGAAAATAGTTATATTTAGCCAATTAATAAAATGGCATTCTTTGGATTAATATTCAAAGAGTGTCATTTTTCTTGCTGTTATTTTTATTTACAAAAAGCAATTTGACATCAAAAAGGTAATATAATAAAATTAGGAAGCAAATAAAGAAGGTGAAATATAATGAAAGTAAAAGATATATTAAAAGTTACAAAAGGGAAATTAATAATCGGAAATTTAGAGGAAGAATGTGAAAATTTTTGTACAGACACAAGAAAAATCCAAAAAGATGACATCTATGTTGGAATAAAAGGAGAAAAATTTGACGGAAATGAATATTATGAAGATGCATTAGAAAAAGGTGCAAAAGTTGCGATTATTTCAGGGATAGATGTAAAAGATGCAGAAAATTTTACTGATAAAACAATAATAATGGTAGAAGATTCGTTAATAGCATTTGGCCAGATTGCAGCATATAAAAGAAGTTTATATAATATTCCTGTAATACAAGTAACAGGAAGTGTAGGAAAAACGAGTACAAGAGATATTATTGCAAATGTAGTGCGTATGCAATACAAAACATTACAAACAGAAGGAAATCTAAATAATTCAATAGGATTACCAACAACAATACTAAAATTAAAAGATGAAGAAGCATTAGTTGTTGAAAGTGGAATGAATCATTTTGGGGAAATTAGATATCTTGGTAAAATTGCAAAACCAACTATTGCAGCAATTACAAACGTAGGAACAGCTCATATTGGATTATTAGGTTCAAGAGAAAATATATTAAAAGCAAAATTAGAGATATTAGAAAATCTAAAACCTGATGGTTATGTAGTAATAAATAATGATAATGATTTATTACATAAATGGAAAGAAGAAGATACTAAATATAAAAAATATACATTTGGCATAGAAAATGATTCTGATGTAATGGCTTATGACATTAATATTTATAATGATTATTCTACATATAAAGTAAAAATAAATGGAAAAGAATATAATGTAACAGTACCAGTTAGCGGAAAGCATTTTGTATATAATAGTTTATGCGCAATTGCAATAGGTAATCTTTTAAATATACCACCAGAAAAAATAATTGAAGGAATAAAAGGATTTGAACTAACTAAAAGAAGAATGGAAGTAGATAAAATAAAAGATAATATTGCAATTATTAATGATTCATATAATGCAAGTTATGATTCAATGGTTGCAGCCATAGATTATCTAAAAGAGTTTACTGGAAAAAGAAAAATAGCAGTATTAGGAGATATGTTTGAGTTAGGAAATTTTGCAGAAGAATTACATAGAAAAGTAGGAGAATATGTAGCTAAAAAAGATTTGGACTTACTAGTAACAGTAGGAGAAAATTCCAAATTCATAGCAAAACAAGCTATAGAAAATGGCATGAATCCTAATAAAGTAATTGAATTTAAGACGAATAATGATGCAGTAAATTATTTAAAAAGTAATATGAAGAGTGAGGATGTAATATTACTTAAAGCTGCTAATGGTATGAAGTTTATAGAGATTTTTAATGAATTAAAAAAATAGGAGGTAAATTATGATTAAATTAGGTGTTATTTTTGGAGGACAATCAACAGAGCATTCTGTATCAATAGTTTCAGGATCATCTGTTATAAAAAATTTAGATGATAAAAAATACGAAATACATCAAATATATATAGATAAAGCAGGAAAATGGTATGAAAATTTTGATGATATCAAAACTAATGGTATATATAAAATTGGTGAAGAACCAATAAATATAAAACCTATAGAAAATGCAGTAGAATATTTAAAAGAATTGGATTGTGTATTTCCAGTATTACATGGTTTATATGGAGAAGATGGAACAATTCAGGGAATGCTTGAGCTTTTAAAAATACCATATGTAGGATGTAAGGTATTATCTTCAAGTGTATCAATGGATAAAGCATATACAAAAGCTATTTTAAATCAAGCAGAAATACCTCAAACAAAATATATATATTTAAAGAAAGAAGAAGGTAAATATATATATGTAGATAGTAAATTTAACGAAAAAGAAGTTTCAGCAGATGAAATTGTAGAACTTGTTTATAATAAATTAAAATATCCTGTATTTGTAAAGCCTTCAAACTCAGGTTCTTCAGTTGGCGTTGTAAAAGTAGAATCTGCAACAGATTTAATTAAGAGTATAGAAAGTGCATTTTTCTATGATAAAAAGGTATTGATTGAACAAGGAATAATAGGAAGAGAAATAGAATTAGCAGTTTTAGGAAATACAAAAATAACTGTATCAGATCCAGGTGAAATATTAGCAGCAGGAACATTTTATAGTTTTGACTCTAAATATAAAAATTCAGAATCCAAAACTGTTATGTCAGATAAATTATTAGATGCAAATACAAAAGATGAATTAAAAAAATTAGCAGTAAAAGTATTTAAAGCTGTAGATGGTAGTGGACTTGCAAGAGTAGATTTCTTTGTTGAGAATGAAACAAACAAAATATATGTTAATGAAATAAATACTATGCCAGGATTTACAGAAATAAGTATGTATCCAAAATTAATGGAAAACATAGGAATTAAATATTCAGAATTATTAGACAAATTAATAGAGTTAGCTTTAGAAAAATAGGAGGAGTCAATAATGACTTATGATGAAATTTATCAAGATGTTCAAAAAAGATTATCTGAATACAGATTTACTCATTCAATTGGTGTTGCTAAAAAAGCAAAAGAACTTGCAAAAATATATGGAGTAGATGAAGAAATAGCAGAAAAAGTAGGAATAGCGCATGACTTAGCAAAAGAGTTGTCAGATACTGAAATGCTAAATTACGCAAATTCAAACAATATAGAGATAGACGAAATAGAAAAAAATCAACCTGATTTATTACATGGCAAAATTGCTGCTGATATAGCTAAAAAAGAATATGGATTTAATGAAGATATGCAAAATGCAATTAGGTGGCATACAACTGGAAGAACTAATATGAGTAAATTAGAAAAAATCATATATATTGCAGACAAAACAGAAGAGAATAGAAAAGGAGATAGATTTGATCTAGAAAAAAGCAGAGCTTTATCAAAACAGGATTTAGATAAAACAATAATATTTTTAATGGATGAGTTTATTATTTATGGAATTAAAAACGAAAGAATAATACATCCATGTTCAGTGTCTGCAAGAAATTATTTATTATTTTCTAAAAATCATAAATAGATTAGCTATAAAATAAACAAAAATAACAAAATATATTTGAAAAACGCTAGTATTGTGATATAATAAGTGCACCATGAATGTGGAGGATGTTAAATGATTTTCAAGGACTATTATAAAATACTTAATTTGGAAACTAGTAAAATAACACCACAAGAGTTAAAAATAGCATATAGGGAAGCTGCTAAAAAGTATCATCCCGATATAAATATAAATGATAAATTTGCAGAAGAAAAATTTAAAGACATAAATGAAGCATATAGAGTGTTATCTAATTCTAGTTCAAAACGTAAGTATGACAGATTATGGAATAATAATGTTGGAAAAAAGAAGAAATATGAAGAGAGCCAAAGGCAAAACGGCTCAAAATTTTCGGAATTTTTCACAATGTTTTTTGGGAATATTTCAAATGAAGATGAAAATACCATAAATAAATCAAATAAAAAAATTCCTATAAGAGGGGAGAATGTCGAAACAGAAATTAATTTGTCAATAGAAGAGACATATTATGGAACTGAAAAAAAGATTTCTCTTAGGACTCTAAAAGGGAAGATGAAGACTTTTACAGTAAAAGTCCCAGCAGGTATTAGGGATCAAGAAAAAATAAGATTGATTGGCCAAGGAAAAGCTGGTATAAATGGTGGTAAAAATGGAGATTTATTTATAAAAGTAAATATTCAAAACAGTAAGAGGTTTAAACTAAAAGGAATAGATTTATACACTGATTTACGATTGACACCATGGGAAGCTGCACTAGGAACAAGGGCTACAATCAATACAATAGAAGACACTACATCTGTATATGTACCAAAAGGAATCGAAAGTGGAGAAAAAATTCGAATTCAAGGTAAAGGTTATAAAGATGGCAAAGGTGGAAAAGGAGACCTAATAGCTGAAGTCAAAATAGTTGTACCAAAACAGCTAACAAATGAAGAAGAACAACTATACAAAAAATTAGAAGAAGTTTCTAGTTTTAATCCTAGAACTACAAGAAATTAACATAAAGTAGCAGAATAGGTTGACAATAAGTGCCAAAATATTGTATAATTAAACATAGTAATGTTACAAAAGACAAACTATGTATAAAAAATCGTAGAAGTGTGGGGTGTATAAATTATGTACATTTGGGAAGGAAAACATTTTAGTATAATCGATCCAAACAATGTAAGTACAGTAGTATATCAAATAAATGAAACTTTAAAAGAAGAGGATTTAAAAAAATCACCAAAATATACTGTAACAAGATTAGATTTTACAGAAGAAATATATGGCGATAAAAAAAAGAAAACTTTTTATGTTGATAAGCCATCAAAAGACAAAGATAATCTTGTTATATTATCATTTGGTAAAGATAGAGTAGTCATAAATATGGCAGTATTACAAGATGATAAAGTAACTATTGCTAAAAAGCCATTACCTATAAAATATAATACTCTATACTCAGATAAAGAACAAGTATTTAAAGAGTTTAAATATACACCAAATATGAAAAGACAGATATCAATTATAGATCCAGAAACTACAGAGGAAGTAAAACCAACTCTGTATTTTGATGAAGATACAAAAGAAGTTAGAGGAAGATGTAAATTAAAGGCAAATAAACCATATTTCGCTTTTGAAATTAAAGAGAAAAAAGATTAAAGGAGAGGGGAGTTCGAATGAACGGAACAACTGATAATAATTCGCAAGTAAATGAATTAAATGCATTAATGGGTGGAAATTTATTTCTTTATGATTCAGAGGATAGATCATTACCAACAATAGCAGCAAGAATGATTGGCGCAGAAGGAGAGATTGATCTTGAAGTACCTGTTATAATTTCAGCAGGCAGTACTAAAGTTTATGCTCCAAAAAAAGGAGAGAAAACTTCAGATGTTATAAAAAAAGCTAAAAAGGATGGAGCCAGAGTAGCTGACGAAAAATCAGCATTAGATGAAATGGAAAAAGGTGTTGATGTCAGAGAAGTTGGTTTAGAAACAGATAAAGATCATGAAGAAATAGAAATGTAGAAAAATACAAAAGATAGGGATGAATTAAATGAACTATAAACTAGAGAGTATTGTAGCGAATGGAAAAAAGAAGTTAATATTATTTATAATATTATGGTTAGTAATTATAATCCTAGGAGTTGCTCCATTTTCAGCAGCCATTACAGAGGCAAATGCTGGAGCAGCTTTTAATTCGGAGATTTTCTTCGAAAAACTAGGAACATATATTTCTAGCCCTTTTTCGAGTTTTGGAGTAGTTTTTTCTACTAATTACATAGGAACATTTGGAAAAGGAATATTATATTTTACTATATTTTTTGCATTAGCAGCTGTAGTAGGATTGTTAAAAGCTGCACCAAAAAATGAATATACAGATATTGAGCATGGTTCAAGTGGTTGGGCAGAACATGGAGAACAATATAAAGTATTAAGTAAGAAAAATGGAATAATATTAGCAGAAGATAATTATTTACCTTTAAATAAAATGGGAAATATAAACGTATTAGTTGTTGGACGGATCAGGTTCTGGTAAATCTGCATCATATTCAATACCTAATGCGCATCAATGTTTAGGTTCATATATTTTTACAGATCCAAAAGGTGAATTATATGATAGAACTGCAGGCTTCTTAAAATCTAAAGGATATAAAGTAAGAGTATTAAATTTAGTTAATCCAGAGTGCAGTGATGGATATAATCCATTAGCACATATTAGAAATGAAATAGACGTTGATATTATAGCGAATACAATTGTTAAAGGTCAAAGTGGAGAAAAAGCATCAGACCCATTCTGGGATGATATGGCAGAAATCCTATTAAAAGCTTTAATTTGGTATTTAATATCAACAAGACCACCTGAGGAACAAAACTTAGCAAGTTGTGCAGAGTTAGTTAGAGCAGCAAACGATAGTGGTGGAACAAGTTTACTTGGAGATTTGATTAATCAATTAGATTATACACATCCAGCAAGAAAGAACTATAAATCTATAGAAATAGCACCAGAAAAAACAAGAGGTTCTATTTTAAGTACATTGCAATCTAGATTAGGTAAGTTTGATAGTAAGGATATAGCAGACTTAACTTCATCAGATACAATTAATTTTGAAGAAATTGGACAAGAAAAAACAGCTGTATATGTTATATCTTCAGATACACATACAACATATAATTTCTTACTTACAATTTTCTTCTCTCAAATGATACAACAATTATATGATTATGCTGATAAAGCTGGTGGAAAACTACCAGAAAGAACATTTTTTATACTAGACGAGTTCGCAAACATTGGACAAATACCAGACTTTGATAAAAAGATATCTACATCAAGAAGTAGAGGTATTTCATTTAGTGTTATCCTACAAAACTTAGACCAATTACAAGCAGTTTATGAAAAATCATATGAAACTATAATTGGTAACTGTGATACACACGTATTCTTAGGAAGTAACTCTACAAAAACATTGGAATATTTCTCTAAAGCATTAGGAGAAAAAACAATATCAAGAGATAGTCATTCAACAAACCGTGATAAAGGTGGTTGGAAATCTGGATCAAGTGATTCTGACCAAATTATGGGTAGAGCATTACTAACACCAGATGAATTAAGAAGATTTGATAATGATATGTGTATTATATTTGTAAAAGGTGTAAGACCTGTTAAAGCAAATAAATTCTATTACTTTAGACATCCAATGGGAAAAGAAATGGCAAGATTAGAAATAAGCCATAATGATGCAGAAGTTGGAGAAAGAGGAGAGTGGAGAATATTTAATCCAGCAAATCCTTATAGTGAATCTTCTTCTGAAAAGGCACAAGATTTAAATGTAGAATCATTAGATGATTTATTTGCAGATGATGATAAACCAAAAACAGGATCTACATCAAATGATAATTTAAATCAA
The DNA here is from genome assembly GCA_944392175.1 of uncultured Clostridia bacterium. GTDB lineage: Bacteria > Bacillota > Clostridia > TANB77 > CAG-508 > Merdicola. The sequence continues at coordinate 24,171 of CALXVT010000017.1, read as the reverse complement.
ACTAAAACAGAGGAGAAAAGTTCACCAGATGATTTGATGAGTATGCCTCTTACAGACAATGAGGAATCAAAGGAAGATGTAGATTTAGAAAAGGCATTAGAGGCTAAATTTGATGAATTATTTGGAGTAGATGATGATTAATAAATATTAAATAAAAAAGTACTTTCAAAATTTGTGAAAGTACTTTTTTGTTGTATAATGTGTCAAAATATAGTATAATATATCTGCAATTTAAAGAAAAAAGGAGAAAAAATTGGAAAAGGAAATAGCACAAACAACAGAATTAAACTTGGTAGAAAAAGAAGATAATAAAAAAACAAATATACCACTAATATTAGGAATTATTTTTATCAGTCTAATTTTAATTATATTTATTGTGTTTTTAGGAGTAACAGCATTTATATCATCTACCGATAAAATAATTACAGGAATAAAAATAAAAGGAGTAGATGTATCAGGCTTAACAAAAGAAAGTGCAATTACACGTATAACAGAAGATTTTAATAAAAATTTACCTACAAATGTAACACTTATACATGGAGAATATGAAACACAATTAAATATGAATGACATGGGTGTAAACTTTAATATAGAAAAACTAGTAGACGAAGCGTATCAAGAAGGCAGATCAGGAAATATTTTTTCAAACATGTTTACAATATTAGGAACTATGGTATCACCTAAAAATATTGGACTAGATATTTCAATAAATAATGAACAAACAACAAATTTATTAAATGATATTTCAAGTAAACTACCAGATACAGTTGTACAAAGTAGTTATTACGTAGATGGTGATAATTTAATAATAACAAAAGGAAAAACTGGAGTTGTAGTAGATACTGAAAGTACAATTAATAATATAAAAAATAAAATAAATGATTTATCATATACTAACAATAAAGTCGAATTAATAACTATTTCAAAAGAGCCAGATAGTATAGATATAGATAAAATTCATAGTGAGATATATAAACAACCTATAGATGCTTACTATACAACTAATCCTTATGTAGTACATCCACATGAAAATGGAGTAGATTTTAATATTTCTATAGATGAAGCTAAAGCGATGTTAAATGAGCAAAAAGATGAATATACAATTCCACTAAAATATACAGCTCCAAATGTTACAACAAATATGATTGGAAAAGAAGCATTTCCAGATTTACTTTCAGAATTTAGTACAAAATATAGCTCTAGTAATAAGAATAGAACTACTAATTTAAAATTAGCAGCAGGAAAAATAGATGGAACGGTATTAATGCCAGGTGAAACATTTTCATATAATACAGTTGTAGGAGAAAGAACTATAGAAGCAGGATATAAAGAAGCTGCAATGTATCAAGATGGAAAAGTTGTAGATGGTTTAGGCGGAGGAATTTGCCAAATTTCAACAACATTATATAATGCGGCATTATATGCAAATTTGGAGATTGTAGACAGAAGTAATCATATGTTTATTCCATCTTATTCAGACGCTGGAAGAGATGCTACAGTTGTATATGGTGCAATTGACTTTAAATTTAAAAATAGTAGAAATTATCCTGTAAAAATAATGTTTTCAGTAAGTGGTGGAGTCGCAAAATGTGAAATATATGGATTAAAAGAAAATCCAGATTATGATGTAGAAATAAGTTCAAAAATAACACAGAAAACATCAAAAACCATAAAATCAGTTACATATAAAACAGTAAGACAGAATGGACAAGTAATAAGTTCAGAAATAATAAATAGAGATACATATAAAAGACAATAGGAGGAAAAGATGTATTTAGTAGTAGGATTAGGAAATCCAGAAGGGGAATATGCCAATACAAGACATAATATGGGATTTGATACAATAAACAAAATTGCTGAAAAATTAGATGTAAAAATTTCAAAAGAAAAATTTAAAGGATTATATGGAGAAACAGTTGTTAATGATGAAAAAGTTATTTTACTAAAACCTCAAACATATATGAATTTAAGTGGAGATTCCGTTATTCAATTTAAAAATTTTTATAAAATACCAGCTGAAAAAATAATTATTATTTATGATGATATGGATATAGAAAAAGGAACAATTAAGATAAGAAAAAAAGGTGGTCCGGGTTCTCATAATGGAATGAAATCAATAGTAGAATCTATTGACACTGAGGAATTTCCTAGAATAAGAGTAGGAATTGGAAAACCAATGTTTAAGGAAATGATGATAGCATACGTTTTACAAAAAATAGATGAAGAAGAGAGAAAAATATTAGATGCTGCTATTGATAAAGCAGCAGATGCTACGATTGACATTATAAAAAAAGGTATTGACAAAGCAATGAATTTATATAATTAAATGTTAATAGCAAGAAAGGAAGACACAATGAAAGAATTAAGAATAAAAGTCGATACAAACGAAAAAATAATTACGTTAATAGAGGATTTTAAAGTAGTAGAACAATATTTAGAAACAGCTGATGAAAGCATAGAAGGAAATATATATATAGGAGTTGTAAAAAATATTGTACCTGGAATAAAAGCTGCTTTTGTAGATATTGGGCAGGATAAAAATGCGTTTATTCATTTTGAAGATATATATAAAACAAAACATGAAATTAAAATAAATGAAAAACTTTTAGTTCAAGTACAAAAAGACGAAATAAATCAGAAAGGTGCAAAGCTTACAACAAATATTAAATTGACAGGAAGACAAATTGTATTATTGCCTAATACAGAGATTATTACTGTTTCAAGGAAAATAGATAATGATAAAGTAAAAGAAAAGTTAATAGAAATAGTAAAAGAGAATTTGCCAAGAGGAATGGGTGCTATAATAAGAACCACAGCTGCTAAAGCAACACAATCAGATATTTTAGAAGACATTGATAGACTAATTAAAAAATGGAAAAGAATAGAGGAAAAGTTGAAAACTTCACAAGAAGCGCCAATATTATTAGGTGAAAATAGTAATATTATAGAATCTGTAATACTTGGGACGGCAGATAGTGGAATGGATAAAATTATTACAGATAGTAAAACTGAAAATAAGAAAATAGAAAGTTTTTTACAAGAAGTAGAATTAGAAAATAAGGTCAAAATAGAATATGATGAAGAAGTTTTAGATAAATATAAAATAAAAGACGAATTAGATAAACTAAAAAACAATAAAATTTGGCTAAAATGTGGAAGCTATATAGTTATAGATAAAACAGAAGCTCTAACTTCCATTGATGTTAATTCTGGAAAATATACAGGAAAAGAAAATTTAGAAAATACCATTTTAAAGGTAAATGAAGAAGCAACAGTAGAAATTGCAAAACAAATAAGATTAAGAGATATAAGCGGAATTATTATAATTGATTATATAGATATGGAATTAGAAGAAAACAAGCATAAAATTATCGAACTTTTAGAACAAGAAGTAAGAAAAGATAGAGCAAAAGTTCAAATAGAAGGATTTACAAGATTAAACTTACTAGAGATGACAAGAAAACAATTATATGGAAAAAGTGAATAGAAGGGAGTAATATGAAAGTAGGTTTTATTTCACTAGGATGTTCTAAAAATCTAGTAGATACAGAGATAGCAATTGGAATATTAAAAAAACATGATATGGAAATTGTAAACAATCCAGAAGAAGCTGAGATGATAATAATAAATACTTGTGGATTTATAGATCCAGCTAAGGAAGAAGCAATTAATACAATATTAGAAATGTCAGAATATAAAAATAAAAAATGCAAGTATTTAGTAGCAATGGGCTGTTTGGTGCAAAGATACACAAAGGATTTGCAAAAATCTATTCCAGAAGTAGATTTATGGATAAGATTAGATAGTTACGAGAATTTTTGGAATCAAATTGAAGAATTAATAAATGGAAAAAAACAGGAAATACTTGTTAAAGAACAATTAGAAAATACATATACTAAAGATCCATTACCTTTACCAACTAAGGAAGAATTTTTTGAAAGAACATTAACAACTGGAGATAATTTTGCATATTTAAAAATTGGTGAAGGATGTAGTAATAGATGTACTTATTGTGCGATTCCATATATAAGAGGTCCTTTTGTAAGTAGACCAAAAGAAGATATAATAGAAGAAGCAAAATTACTTGCAAAAAAAGGAATAAAAGAACTTATTGTAATTGCGCAAGATACTACCAAATATGGTTTAGATTTATATCAAGAACCAATGCTTGCAAAACTTTTAAAAGAAATTTGCAAAATAGATGGAATTGAATGGATAAGATTTTTATATTCATATCCAGAAGGAATTACAGATGAATTAATAGAAGTAGTAAAAAATGAGCCAAAAATATGTAAATATTTTGATATTCCAATTCAACATATATCAAATAGTGTTTTAAAAAGAATGAATAGAAAAACAACTAAAGAAAATATAAAAGATGTTATAAATAAAATAAGAAAAAATATTCCAGAAGCAACAATTAGAACAACAGTTATGGTTGGATTCCCGGGTGAAACAGAGGAGGACTTTAAAGAGCTTTATGATTTTGTAAAAGAAACAAGATTTGATAAATTAGGAGCATTTACATATTCAAAAGAAGAGGGAACACCTGCAGCAAGATTAAAAGAACAAGTACATCCAATGACTAAAAAAGCAAGATATCGTAAAATTATGGAAGTACAACAAAAAGTTTCTGAAAATAACTTAAAACAAATTATCGGAAAAGAAGTAAAAGTATTAGTAGAAAACAAAACTTTTGATGAAAAATATTATGTAGCAAGAAGTCAAAACGAAGTTCCAGATATAGATGGGCTAATTTATATTAAAAATAATAGGGATATTAAATTAGGAGATTTCGTGGATTGTATAATAACAGATTCAAAAGAATATGATTTATTTGCAGAAATTAAATAGGGATTTAAGGACAGTACTAAAATAAATAGTATAAAAAAGTTAAATAAAAAGAGAAAGCCTCAGACCAATTGAAATATTAATGGTCTGAGGCTTTATATATAATATATTAATAATTTTCTGCATTAACTTCGAAGAATGATTGTGGATGGTTACATACAGGGCAAACTTTTGGAGCTTCTGTTCCAACAACAATATGACCACAGTTTCTGCATTTCCAAACAACAATACTTCCTTTTTTGAATACTTCTCCATCTTTTACATTGTCTAATAATTTTCTGTATCTTTCTTCATGATGTTTTTCAACTTCTGCAATAGCTCTAAATTTAGCTGCAATTTCTGTAAATCCTTCTTCTTCAGCTTCTTCAGCAAATGTTTTGTACATGTCTGTCCACTCATAATTTTCACCAGCAGCTGCATCTGCTAAGTTTTGCATTGTATCTCCAATTCCATTTAAATATTTAAAATGTATTTTTGCATGTTCTTTTTCGTTTTCTGCTGTTTCTAAAAATAATGCTGCGATTTGTTCGTAACCTTCTTTTTTAGCAACGCTTGCAAAATATGTATATTTATTTCTAGCCTCTGATTCTCCTGCAAAAGCGGCTTTTAAATTAGCTTCTGTTTTTGATCCTTTTAATTCCATAATATACCTCCCTATATCTATTACTTTAACTAATTAATATTGCCACTAAGCAATTTGGGGCAATGTAACTAGTTTATGAAAATTAAATTATCTTATAAAAATATATAATGACAATTCAATTTATCATATAGTATAATATATCAAAACAAGCCTTAAGTCAAGGGATGTAAAATGTCGAAAGATAGGAAAAATAAGAACAAAGGTGATAGTCTTTAATTTGAAAGGAGAAATATATGTATTATTTTGATATAGGATCATCAACAGTAAAATTATATGAATATAGAACAGAATTTAAGCTAATTGAAGAAAAATCAATTATGTTTAAAAAAGAGTTTTCAGAAGATGGTATTATAAAAGAAAATATAGATAAATTATTGAAATTTATAAAAGATGTAAAAGAGAAATATAATTTAACAGAGAAAAATGCAAAAATATTTGCGACAGGTATATGGAGGAAGATACCTAACACCCAACTAGAAGACGTTAAAATAAAATTTAAGGAACTTAATCTGAACTTTAATGTAATTAGCCATGAAAAAGAAAATTTCTATTTTGAAAAGGCTATGGAAGGAAATTATCATAATCGAGTTATGATGGTTAATATGGGAGGTAAAACTACAGAGTTAGTAATATTTAATAATGACAAAGTAGAAAATAGAGTTAACTTAAATGTAGGAGTATCAGACGTTTTTGATAAGTTTAAAAACATAAATAACTTAGATTCAGGAATAACAAAAGAAGAAGTTATAAATTACTTAGAAACTTTAATTCCTGAGAACATTGATTTTAATTGCGATATTGCAATACATACAGGAGGAGAACTAAGATTTCAAAAATTAGTAAAATATAATTTACAAGAAAATAAATTTTTTAATGATGGAATTCATAAAGAATATGTAACTTATGAAGATTTTGACAAAAAGAATGAAGAAATTTTAAAAAATACATCGTTAGAAGAGTTAAGATGTTTAATGCCAAGTAATCCGGATTGGATGAATGGAGCAAAAGCTGGAATTATGCTAGGAGAAGCAATTTTCAAAAAAGCACATATTAAATATATAATTCCATCAGATTTAAATTTAATAAATGGAGTTGTAAAAGAAGAGGATATGCATGAAGAGTAATGCATATCCTTCTTTTGTATAGTAAAATATTGATAAATAATAAATACTATGATAAAATGTGGCAAAATTAAATATTTTAAATCAGGGCACACTCTAAAAAATTAAAAGTGGCCCTTAAAGGCGTTACTAAAAATTGATTATTTTAATTCAAAAATTTAAGTTCATATATTAACTACTAAAAAATACTTAGAGAAAGATCAAAATTTAAAATAAGGATTGTCACTAAATTCATAGGGGCTAAAAGACGGTTAAAATTCTAAAAGGAGAAAGAAATGGAAGAAGATATAATTTGTGTAAAAGGTATTTCTAAAGAATTTAAAATTTCCAAAAGAGAAGCTGGTATGAAAAATGCTATAAAGTCATTTTTTAGAAGAAAATATAAAATAATTAAAGCTTTAGATAATATAAACTTTAATATAAAAAAAGGCGAAATTGTTGGGTATATAGGTCCAAACGGTGCAGGAAAATCCACAACAATAAAAATAATGTGTGGAATTCTTCTTCCAACAAGCGGAGAATGCACAATTGATGGATATATTCCATGGAAACAAAGAAAGGAATATGTAAAAAATATTGGTGTAGTATTTGGACAACGTTCAGGATTATGGTGGGATGTACCACCTATTGATTCATTTGATTTATTAAAAGATATTTACAATATTCCTCAAAAAGAATATGAAAAGAAATTGGAAGAATTAACAGAAAGTTTAGATTTGGATGAAATTAAAAATATTCCAACAAGACAATTAAGTTTAGGTCAACGTATGAGATGCGAAATTGCAGCGGCATTATTACATAATCCAAAAATTTTATTTCTAGATGAACCTACAATTGGATTAGATGCTGTATCTAAATTATCCCTTAGAAAATGTATAAAGAAAATAAATGAAGATACAAATTTAACAATAATACTTACAACACATGATATGCAAGATATAGAAGCATTAACTGATAGAATTATTTTAATTGGTAAAGGAAAAATTTTATATGACGGAAGTTTAGAGAAAATAAAGAAAAAATATAAAGATAAGATGAAGGTAAATGTTAAATTTGAATATACAACAGATAAAATAAAATTAAAAGATGCAAAAGTTTTAGAGCAGACAGAAGAAAGTGCAAGCTTAATTTTAAGGCATAAAGATGGAAATATGGCAGATATTTTAGATGAACTAACAAAACAAGTAAAAGTAACAGATTTAAGTATAGAGGAAATGTCTACAGATGATGTAATTGCAAAATTATATAAGGAATTAAAAATATAAGAGATAAGATTGGTATTATAAAGATTTTTTATAATTGATAAAACATAGAAATGTAGGCAATTTGTTAAAAAATATAAATAAAGGGGAAAGCTATGAAAAAATATTTATCTTTTTTTAAACTAAGGCTAAATATTGCACTGCAATACAGGACATCTGCAGTAGCAGGAATGTTTACACAATTCTTTTGGGCTATAATGCAAATATTAATATTTCAAGCATTTTATAAAGTTGTTACATCAGATAATATTTCACTTCCACAACTTATATCATATGTATGGTTGAAACAAGCATTTTATGCAATTATAAGTGCTAGTCCAGATTCAGAAATAAAATCTATGATAGAAAATGGAAATATCTCCTATGAACTATGCAAGCCAACAAATATTTATTGGATGTGGTTCTTTAAAACGTTAGCAAATAAAGTTTCCGGAGGATTTTTAAAAAGTATTCCAATACTTATTGTAGCTCCATTCTTACCATATGGATTATCATTACAAGCACCAGCAGGAATATTAGAATTTATACTATTTTTAATATCTTTGGCTTTTGCCATATGTTTAATGGCAGCAATCTTAAACGTTTTTTATATAAGTATTTTTTATACGATGACATCAAAAGGGACATATTCTATATTTTATGCAGCTATGGAATTTTTAGGAGGGACTTTTGTACCAATAGCATTAATGCCAGATTTTTGGCAAAGCCTTTGTTATATGCTACCATTTAGTTTAGCGGCAGATTTACCATTTAGAATATATTCTGGAAGTATAGGCGTGGTAGATGCCGGAATATTTATAGTTATGCAGATAGTATGGCTTGCAGTACTTACAATTGGTGGAACAATTATTACAAACAGAAGATTAAAAAAAGTAGTAATTCAAGGTGGGTAGGAGATAATTATGAAAGTATATTTTAAGACTATACTTATGCTAATAAAAATGCAATTAGAATACAGAAAAGCATTTATAATATCGGTAATAGGAAGCTTTTTTGTAACATTTCTATTGACTTTATCTGTATATTTCTTATTTGAAGAATTTAATCAAATAGGTGATTGGAATTTCTTTGAAGTAGCATTTTTATTTGGAATGGTATATTTTTGTTTTTCCATGTCAGAAATGTTTTTTAGAGGATTAGATCATTTTGCAAATGTAGTAAAAAGCGGGGAATTTGATAGAATTTTAATAAGACCTCAAAATGCGTTGATTCAATCAATGTGCATGGAATTTGATTTCTCAAAAATAGGAAGAATAGCACAATCTGTTTTAGTAATGATTGTAGCAATAGCAAATGTAAATATAGAATGGAGTATTTATAAAGTTTTAGTATTTATATTAATGAATATTGGGTGTATTGCAATATTTTTTAGTATATTTGTATTAAAAGCAGCATTTTGCTTCTGGACAGTAGATGGACTAGAATTTATGAATATATTATCAGAAGGTGGCAAAAAAGTAGCACAATATCCAATAGACATTTATGCTAAATGGTTTAGAATATTCTTTACATTTATAGTACCATTTGGACTAGTAAATTATTATCCTGTATTATATTTATTTGGAAAAGATAATAATTGGTTTTATGGGATTGTACCAACATTTGCATTTATATTTTTAATTCCATGTTTATTAATTTGGAAAAGAGGTATAAAGCATTACGAATCAACAGGTTCGTAAAAAAATGAACTTTAGGGACGGTCCTTAAAGTTCATTTGGTGGACATAATGTCAAACAGTGTGTTTTATAATGAACTAAAAAAACAGCACTTTTTAAAGTGCTGTTTTATTTAATATTATTGATTTTTAGCTAATACATAAATATAATTACTTGCTGGATATTGAATTGTATTATCAGCAGAATTATATGTTAAAGTTTGTGTTTCAGCATTTGCATATACTAAATTTATTGCATTACCATCAAAAGTATATGTACCACTTGTTTGAGTAGTATCAGTAATACTTGTTTTTCCTATTAAATCTGAAAATGTTCCATCACTATTAAGTGTCAAAGTTCCTACTATAGTTTCATCATCACTTCCAAAAATATCACTAGCTGATACTTCTTGATTATTTAAAAGACCTGATTGAAAAGCCCAAACACCAGAAATATCTACAGAGTTAGTTGGTTGAGCTACTTCTGTAGTACTTCCTTCAAGTGTATAAAGCATTCCAACTGTTAAATTTAATGATTCATTTGTAGTACTTAAAAATCTTAAATTTGAAGAATCAACTATTTCGAATTGAAAAGCTTCAGTACTTTCTGTACTTGCTGAGCCGCCACCTTCTAAGTTCATTTCTTGAGTTGCATTACATGTTATAGTATTATTATCTAAAGTATAAGTTCCTACATATGATGTACCTAATGGTAAATTTATAGAAAAATTATTATTCTCAGAAATAGTAATACTTTCAATTCCATAGCTTCCTTCATCAGGAGTTACAGTCATTCCATTAATTACATAATTACCATTTTGTAATGTTTCTGTTGTAGGATTAATTTGTTCTTGTAATGTATTTACTTGGTTTTGTAAATCTAAAATTTGTTGATTTGCGGTATCAAGTTGTTCTTCAGTGCTTGATTTTTCGCTAGATATACTATAAATAAAAAATCCCATAACGCATATTGCAATGATAGCAATAATTAGAAAAATTAATAAAATTAATGATTTTTTAGATTTTTTCTCTTCCATAATTCGACCTCCTCATACTTTATCCTACTATAACATTAAAAAAAATACAAGAAAGTAATTATTAAATTTATATGTCATTTTGGCGAACGAACAAAGACGGTGCATATAAGTTATTAAAAAAGTCATAAAACTTTAATCATGCTACTTTTCTTATAAAATTCCTACAATTTTAAATTGTATACATAATATTTGAACTTTAAGGACCGTCCCTAAAGTTCAAAAAGTCTGAAAATGCTTGTGGTTGTAAAGCAAATGATTATTCCACATAGTGTTGGAAGTATGAATGAAACAAAAGTCCATTTTAAACTTTTTGTTTCTTTTTTTATTGTAAGTAGAGTAGTACCACATGGAAAATGTAGTAATGTAAATATCATTACATTAATTGCAGTTAGTAAATTCCAACCATTTGTAACTAAAATATTTCCAATTTCATTTACATTTTCTATATCAATTAAAGTTTTATTTTTTAAATAGCCCATTAAAATTATCGGAAGGACAATTTCGTTTGCAGGAATTCCTAAAATAAATCCAGTTAAAATATATCCATCTAATCCAATTATTTTGGCAAAAGGATCCAGAGCATTTGCAATAAAATCTAATATTGAGACACCACTTATATTGATGTTTGAAAATAACCATATAACCAATCCTGCAGGTGCAGCTATTGATATTGCTTTACCTAGTACAAATAAAGTTCTGTCTAATAATGAACGAATTAATATCTTTCCAATTTGGGGCGTTCTATATGGCGGAAGTTCTAATGTAAAAGAAGATGGTAAGCCTTTTAGGATTGTTTTAGATAATATTTTTGATACTAATAAAGTTAATAAAATACCTAATAAAACTACAAGCATAACGACTATTGCAGCTACAAGACCAGAAAAAATTCCAGAAATTGTTCCAGATATAAATATTGTAGCAACAGTTATTAAAAATGGGAATCTTCCATTACAAGGAACAAAACAATTTGTAAGTATTGCTATTAGTTTTTCTCTTGGTGAATTTATAATTCTTGTGCCAACAACTGCAGCAGCATTACAACCAAATCCCATGCACATGGTAAGTGCCTGTTTACCAGAAGTACATGCACATTTAAAGCATCTATCTAAATTAAAAGCGATACGTGGCAAAAATCCTAAATCTTCTAAAATTGTGAATAGAGGAAAAAATATTGCCATGGGTGGGAGCATTACAGAAATTACCCAAGTAACAGTTTGATAAACACCGTCAACTAAAATACTTGTAAGCCATTCAGGAGAATGAATAGTGTTAAAGAGGTTTAAGATATGATATTTTAAATTCCCAAAAAGATCGGACAATAATTGTGAAGGATAATTTGCTCCAACTATCGTAATCCAAAATAGAATACATAAAAATAGTAACATTATGGGAATACCAAATTTTTTGGATGTTAAAATTTTATCAATCTTTATAGTTTTACTTAGATAATCTTTTTTAGTAAATGTACAAACTTCTTTGCAAATGTATTCAGCTTTTTTCATAATAAACGAAATTATTGTTTCTTCTAGGTTAGAAGAATTAATGTCATTTCGTTTTAAAAGACAGGTACATTCATCAATTTTAGAATTTATAGAAGAGGTACTTAAATCAATATTTAATTTATTTGAAATAGTTTTAATTATTTTTTTATCATTTGATAAAAGTTTAAGAGATACCCACCTGTTTAAAGGATACGGAATAGTTGGGTATTCACAGCTTAGCAAAGAAATAGAATCTTCTATAATAGGTAAATATTTTACAATATGAGGAGTAGGAACAATTTTTTTTAAGCAAACATCATAGATAATATTTTTTAGATTTATTAAAGTTTTTTTCTTTTTGGCTATTGTACCAACTACAGGAATACCTAATATAGAAGAAAGTTTTTTAAAATCAATTTTTATTCCTTTCTTTTTAGCTTCATCCAACAAATTTACACACAAAATAATGTTAGGATTAATTTCCATAATCTGAAAAACAAGATTAAAATTACGTTCTATAGAGGTCCCATCAACAACAATTACAATAGCATCAGGATTTTCAAAACAAATATAGTTTCTCGCAATTTCTTCTTCTTCAGAATTAGACATTAATGAATATGTACCTGGAATATCAATAGCTGTGAAATCAGCACTTTTATAAGTAAATTTACCATAGCAATTACCAACTGTTTTACCTGTCCAATTTCCAGTATGTTGATTCATTCCAGTTAAACTATTAAAAATAGTAGATTTTCCAACATTAGGATTTCCGGCAAAGGCTATTTTATAATTTTTCATGATATAACCTCCAATCCAATATTATATTAAATAATATGATTATTTTTATTCATAAGTTACTATGATTTTTTCTGCATCATCTTTTCTTAAAGCGATAACAGTTCCGATAACAAGATATGCTGTTGGATCATTAAATGGACTCCTAAATATTGGTGTTATATTAGAACCTTTTAGAATGCCTAAATCAAATAATCTTCTTTTTATATTGGAGTTACAATTAAAATCTATTATTTTTCCAGTTTTATTTATTTTTAGATTTGACAAATTGCATATATTCATATAATCACCACCATAGTCTACATAATACATAATATGCTAAAAAAATAATATTGACAAAACAAAATAATACGATAAAATAACAGAAGAAAAACAAAAAGGAGAGATAACAATGGGAGAAAGAAAAAGAGGATTTGAAATAGCAAAAGGTTGGGAAGACAAAGATATACACTTACCAGTAAGAAAAACAAAACATGCAGCAGCATATGATATAGAGGCAGCAGAAGATGTGGTTATACCTGCATATAAACCAGGAATGAAACCAACATTAATTCCAACAGGATTAAAAGCATATTGCCAAGAAGATGAATGGTATATGCTTGCAAATAGAAGTAGCGGACCTAAAAAAGGATTTGTTATGGCAAATAGTATTGGAATAATAGATGCTGATTATTATGAAAATGAATCAAATGATGGACATTTTTATTTTCAATATTTTAATTTTAAAGATGAAGATATACAAGTAAAAAAAGGAGATGTAATAGGACAAGTTATATTCCAAAAATTCTTAACAGTAGATAATGATGTAGCAGAAGGTGTTAGAACAGGAGGATTTGGTTCTACAGACAAAAAATAAAATACGAAAAAAAGTTTGAAAACGCCGAAAACCTATTAAAATGCGTAGTTCCGTAGTTTTTTAAGCTACAATTAGATTACCAAAAGCTTTGACTTTTGGTAATTTTTGTAGTATAATGAATGTGTTGATGATTGGAAATAGACATTGAAAGGAGTGACTTGCATGTTTAATGTAGGCGATAAAATAGTTTACCCTATGCACCGGGGCAGGAGTTATAGATGCAATAGAAGAAAAGGATATATTAGGACAAAAACAGGCATACTATATACTAAAAATGCCAGGTGAAGTTAAGGTAATGGTTCCAACAGCTAAAGCAGAAGAAATAGGGGTAAGAAACATTATAGACAAAAGTAGTGCAGAAAAAGTATTCCGAGTTTTAGAGTCAGACGAAACAGAAATGTCTATGAATTGGAATAAACGTTACAGAGACAACATGGACAAAATGAAGAGTGGAGACATTTACAAAGTTGCAGATGTTGTTAGAAATTTAAGTTTCAAACAAAAGGAAAAAGGTTTATCAACAGGCGAGAAAAAAATGTTAAACAATGCTAAACAAATTTTAGTTAGTGAGCTTGTATTAACAGAACATGCTACACAAGATGAAATAGAACAAATGGTAGATAACACAATAGCTACTTCATACGAAGAATACAGAGTAGATAATAATGTTACAGCTTCAGATATTAGTAGTGATATCGTAAGCAAATTTATACCATTTAATTCAGATACAATGAATAAAAAAGCATCTAATGATTAAACTTAAAAAAGAAAGAAATATAATTTCTTTCTTTTTCTGCGTATACAAATAAATAACAAAAGAAAAATGTAATTGTTGTATTTAAATATTAATATATGTAAACACAACAATTATATTTTTTTAAACTTTAAAACCGTCGGCAATAAAACTATTTTATCGACGGTTAATTTTATCTAATATGGCAAATTATTAAAATTAGAGGCTTTTGTCAGAGAAAAACAAATCGAAAGTAAGTTTTGTATACATAAAAGAAGGATTTATTGTTAAGTTGTCGAATATTAATATATAGAAAAAATTACTCTAATTTTAGAGCAATTTTTCTATGCAATAAAGAAAGGTAGGATAATGATACGTTATAGTGATGAATTAATTGATGAAGTAAAAAACAATAATGATATTGTAGATATCGTGTCACAATATGTAGCATTAAAAAGAAGTGGTAGAAACTATTTTGGTTTATGTCCATTTCACAATGAAAAATCACCTTCTTTTGCAGTATCTCCAGATAAGCAAATTTTTCACTGTTTTGGTTGTGGTGTTGGAGGAAATGTAATTCATTTTATTTCTAAAATAGAAGGATTAAATTTTAGAGAAAGTTTAGAATTATTGGCAGAAAAAGCCAATATTACATTGCCAAAACTAGAAAGTATTGGAGATAATAAAACACAAGAATTAAAAGATAAAATATACCAAATAAATAAAGAAGCCGCATACTTTTATCATGAAAATTTATATAAACCATCAGCAAAACCTGCGCAAGAATATGTGAAAAAGAGAAAACTTAATAATGCAACATTAAAAAGTTTTATAATAGGTTATTCAGGAAATTTTGATGAGTTATATAAATTTTTAAAGAGTAAAGGATTTTCTGATGAAGCAATATTAGCATCTGATTTGGTAAACAGAAATGATAGAGGACAATATATAGATAGATTTAGGCATAGGCTGATGTTTCCAATTCAAGATGTTAGAGGAAGAATTATAGCATTTGGGGGAAGAGTTTTAGATGATTCAAAACCAAAATATATAAATTCACCAGAAAATCTAGTATATAGCAAAGGTAGAAATTTATTTGGTTTATTTAACGCTAAAAAAGGCGATACCAAGAAGATTTTGATTGTAGAGGGATATATGGATGTAATATCACTTCATCAAAGAGGAATAACAAATGTAGTTGCATCTTTAGGAACAGCACTTACAGAAGCACAGGGGAGGCTCTTAAGAAGAAGTTCAGAGCAAGTAATATTAGGATATGATGCTGATGGTGCTGGACAAGAGGCAATTATGAGAGGCTTAGACATTTTAAAAAATCTTGGTTGCGATGTAAGAGTATTACAAATATCCGGAGCAAAAGATCCAGATGAATATGTTACAAAATTTGGACCGGACAGGCTAAAAAAATGCATAGATAATGCAATATCATTAGTAGAATTTAAGGTAAAAGCCTTAAAGAAAAATTTAAATTTAGATAATACAGGGGACAAAATAAAGTTTTTAAATGAAGTTGCAAAAATTTTATCAAAAGTTGAAAACAGCATGGAGCAAGAAATATATATAGAAAAAATTTCAAAAGATTATAATATTTCAAAAGAATCCATATATTCAGAGATTAAGAAAATATTATATCCAAAAAATACATCTTCTAAAATTTTGGAAAAAAGAAATATACAGTATAACGCACCAAAAAAAGAAGATAATAATGTTAGTAAGGAAAGATTAAATAGAGAAAATACAATTATAGCAATGCTTATTATGTTTAATTCAAAAGTATATTCAAAGATAAAAAACAAAATAAAAGTAGAAGACTTTAAATCAGAAACGAATAGAACTATACTAAGTCGTTTATATGAAGAATATGAAAAAGGAGCTACAGAAATTTATGATGTATTATCTTTGTTTGAGAATGAGGAACAGATAAATCACATAACAGAAATTATGGCAAAAGATTATGGAATTACTGATGTTGAAAAAGGTGTAGATGATATTTTAAATACATATGAAAGAGAAAATTTAAAAGAGCAAAGAGATGAAATATTAAAAAAACTAGAAGATGAGAATTTAGATAATGAAACTAAATTAATGTATGAAAAAGAGTTGAATAATATAATTATTAAACTTGCAAAATAGCTAGGAGGTTGTAATGAAAAAATTAGAGGGACAACAAGAAATTGTAGATAAAAAAGAAGAAAATACAGAACAAAATGTTAGTGATACAGAAAAGAAAGTTAATAAAATTTTAGAAATGGCTAAAAAGAATAAAAGAGTAACATATGGTGAACTTGCAGGAGAATTGGAAGATTTATCAACAGAGCAAATGGATAAAGTTTTTGACGCACTAGAAAAAATGGGTGTTGATATTGGAAAAGATGACGACTTAGATGAAGAAGGACCTGATGAAGAAGATTTACAAGAAGTAGAAGATTTAAAATTAGATGAAATAGATTTAAATGGATATGATAATGGAAATATAGATGATCCTGTTAGAATGTATTTAAGAGAAATTGGAAAAATACCACTATTAACTTATGAAGAAGAATTAGATTTAGCCAAAAAGGTTCTTGAAGGTGACGAAGAAGCTAAACAAAAATTAGCAGAATCAAACTTAAGATTAGTTGTAAGTATTGCTAAAAAATATGTTGGTAGAGGTATGTTATTCTTAGATTTAATACAAGAAGGAAACATGGGACTTATAAAAGCAGTAGAAAAATTTGATTATACTAAAGGATTTAAGTTTAGTACTTATGCAACATGGTGGATTAGACAAGCTATTACAAGAGCTATTGCAGATCAAGCAAGAACTATAAGAATTCCTGTTCATATGGTTGAAACAATTAATAAATTAATACGTACATCAAGACATCTATTACAACAATTAGGAAGGGAACCAACGCAAGAAGAAATTGCAAAAGAAATGGAAATGCCTGTTGAAAAGGTAATGGAAATACAAAAAATTGCTCAAGATCCAGTTTCACTTGAAACACCAATTGGAGAAGAAGATGATAGCCATTTAGGTGATTTTATAAAAGACGAAGATTCTCCAGCACCACAGGATTCTGCAGCATATACTTTATTAAAAGAACAATTAGAAGAAGTAATGAGTACATTAACACCTAGAGAGGCAAAAGTTTTAAAATTAAGATTTGGTCTTGAAGATGGAAAGGCTAGAACTCTTGAAGAAGTAGGAAAAGAATTCAAAGTAACTCGTGAAAGAATTAGACAAATAGAAGCAAAAGCTTTAAGAAAATTAAGACATCCAAGTAGAAGTAAAAAATTAAAAGATTATATGAGTTAATAATTATAATATTTGTAGAGTAAAAGTATAAATAAAATCATAAAAAAAATTATGTAAACGTCCTAAAATCCTTGACTTTAGGACGTTTTTTTGATATAATATATATGTCTATGGAAAATAGAAAATAAAGAGAGGTGAAATTCTTAGCCTAGCTAAGAGAAGAAATGAAAAGTAGAGCAATAGAATCAGAAAAAAGAAATATGTTTGGTATTATTAAAGATATATTTGGAAATTTTGGAAGTGCTATAAAATCATTACTAAGCACAGAAATAGATGAACCAGGTGAAAAGAAAGATCCTGTATTAGAGAGTAGCGTACAAAATATTCAAAATACAAGATTTAGTGATGATGATGTTGTAGAAGTTACAGCAGGAGGAAAAGCTAAATTTGGTGGAATATCTGGATATAGAGCTAATGGAAATGTAGCAAGAGCAGTAGAACAACATAATGCAAAAGTAAATGCTGCAAGGGCAAAAGGTAGTAATGAACCAAAAGAAAAAGGTGGCGAAGCTCGTACCATAGGTGATAGAGGTTAAAATATCAAATATAAAAGGACTAATTAAATAGTCCTTTCTTTTTGCCTTAAAAGAACAAATTGAACGAAAGTGATATTTTTTATAGAAAAAATTTATAAGTATTGAAGAGATGTACGAGAAATATTTTTTGAATTTATGTATTGACAAAAACTAAAATGGATATTATAATATTAGCTGTTACAGCAAATGGCGAAGTAGCTCAGTTGGCTAGAGCATTCGGTTCATACCCGAAGGGTCATGTGTTCGAATCACATCTTCGCTACCAATTTTTAAAACTCACAATCTTCGTAAGTCAAGATACACAACGACTTCGGAGGTCGTGAGTTTTTTTGTATAAAATTTTAATTATGCCCTTTTGTTCTTTTTAAAAATAAATATCGCACAAATTTCGGAAAAAGAAATTTGTGCGATATTTATATAAGAATTTACTTCTGGTTAATATCTTCATCTTCTATAATCCATTTTCTGGCAAACTTGCAAATTAGATTTGTTAAAAACAAATCTAAAATAAATGCAAGTATAATTAGGCCAATCATCATGATTATTTGTAAGAATATGGATTCGGGCAAATAGTGAGCAATAATTAATAAAAGTGGTAGAATAATAAAAAAAATGCAAAAATCACTCACAAATGAATCATCGCTAAAAATTAATACTCTCCATTTGTTTTTCCGCAACATATTTTGAGAACTTTTTGCAATTACATCAAGAGCTCTTGAAAAAACAAGATATACAAGTACTAAAAGTGCAGCAATGCATACCCACGTGTAGGAAAAAAGATTACTAACTTTTTGGACTACTAATATAATAAATAATATTAGCAAAAAAAGCCATGGTACTAATTTCCGTACCTTCTTATTTTTGGCATAGTCCAGTAACCGTCTTTTAAATTCTTCTTTCATAAATAAATCCTCCTAATAAATTATTATTTTGTTGTTGTACAAAGAATGAATACATTTTACCATATTTTAGAGGATTTATCAAATTTATAACACTCTAAATTAAGATATCTTAGTTTTGAGAATCATCAAGTAATGAAATACTTGCTAAAGTATCGCCTAATTGGACAAAAAACACCGCAAGTAAATTAAGTTCTTCTTTAGTTTTACCTTTTGCAATACTACATGCCAACATAGAAATAAATACAACAAATTCACAAGAAGAATCCATAATAAACCTCCTTATATATAATATTCATAAATATAAGGAGGTTCATGAATTATAATAATTTTTTAATAATTTCTTTTCTAAGCCATACATCAGACAGAACTGCAATATCATTGATAAACTTGCAATTAAAAGTTGTTTCTAAATTAAATTTAATATTTTTGTCATTAGAAATAAGATAGCTTTTACCATCTTTTAAAGATATTAGATTCATAAGCCAAGTCTTTTTAAAAGTGCCTAATGATTCATATATTAAATTAATATTATTTAATATATTCGAAGAATTCCAAACTGTTAATTGGGCAAAAACAGGAGGAATTTTTTCACCAGTGTTGTCCAATTTTGTATCATTTAAGATAGCTTTTTTTAAGTTGTTGTTTATTTCTGTTTCACACTCATTAAAATAAAATTCAGCATAATTAAAATTAAGATTTGCTAGATTCTCTAATTTCTTATATGCTTCAATATCTCTGTAAGTTGTAACTTTTGCTTTAAAATTTAAAGTATTATCTAGAATTGCAGACATTAATAATAAACACAAATCTTTGTCTAAATTTTCTAGCAAGTTTTCTTTCTCAAATAATTCAAAAATAATTGTAGCAACAGAACCAATTTTTTCAATTATTGTATTAACATTAGATTTTGAATTCCAGTAATTTTCAAAACCATAATGATGATCTATTACCTGAATAATTCTAGCCATATCAACTGATTTATCAAAAAAATCTGGATCAGATACGTCTAAAACTATAAATTTATCATTTTTGCTAAAATCTGCCTGCCTAGAAATTGTATATTTATTGTTTTTTAGACTTGTTGTTACACTTTCATTAAGAGGAGAAGAGCTATATGCTATTGCTTTTTTTCCTTTCAAATTTAAAAATTTTGCGTATGCTATTATACTTGCATATGCATCTATATCAATATATCTAGAACCAGAAGTTACTATTATCATAAAATTACCTCCAAAAAAATTTAATAAAGTATACCAAAATTATAAAAATATGTAAAACAATTGTGAAGATAAACAAAATATGCTAGTATAAAATAAAACAAATGTAAATGTCGATTGGAGAAAAATATGAATTTAGTACAAAGGATGCAAATTAGATTTAATCCTAATTGTATCGACAATTGGGATACAGAAAAATTGAATAGAGAAATAGTCCAATATTCGATGGAAAATGGATATAACTTTAATGCAAAAATAACGGAAAAATTAATTGGGTTTGCAAGTTATAGAAATAAATTTAAAACTAATCCACAATTTATAGATACATTATCAAATTGGATAATAGAAGGTAAAAATGAATATACAGTAAGTGATTTTAGACAAATTTATACAGATGATAGAGAATTTACAGATATATTATTAAGTAATGAAAGTCTAGCAGAAAAAGTAATGGAAGAAGTAAATTATTTAAATATAGAAAGTTTAAAAGAAGTATTTAGCGTCTATCCACATACTTTGGAAATATATATTAAATCACGACAAACTTTTTCTCCGGAAGAAATCGAATATATTGCATCAGTTAAAACTCCAAAAGAATTAAGTGAAGCAGGAATATATAATAGTCAATTTACAGATTCTTTTGTATCAAAAGGGAATCCTCAAGATATGCTTCAATTAATAGAAATTTTACCAAGAGAAGAAATTGAATTAAAAAAATCTAAAATAAAAAGAAGTATTAGTGAAAACATTGAAAAATTTTTACCATTTTTAGATGAATTTGAGCAGAAATATAAAGAAAAAGCTGAACATGAATTTATTGATGAACACTATAAACAAGAAATTATTAAAATTGCCAAAGAAAAAGAAATTACATATAGTAAATCATTTCCATCTTTTATGTTGGCAGACAATGAGTATTTTATACAAGCATTACAAGTATATCCTGAATTAATAAAAGAAGATGAAAATAGAGCTATTGAAATATCAGATGAAGTAGCTAATGGAATTGCTAAGACTATAAAAGAAAATGGTATTAAACTTGAAGGAGTTATACCATATAAATATCTTATGAACAAAACAATATTTGACAGTATTATTTCTAATAATCCAAGTCTATTAGAAAATAAAGAAAATTTAAGTAGTTTACCATATATTACTGCAAATATGACAGATCAAGAGGTTATTGAATATTATAAAAATCAAAATATACCTTTTAATGCGCTAACCTCAAATAGAAATAGATTTTTATTATCTTTAGAATGTTTAAAAAATGATTATATGACATTAGCAGAAACTAAAGAAATATATTCTTTAGAAGAATATAAATCAATATATGAGGCAGTTAAAGAAAACTTTAGTAGAGAGGAGATATTAAAAAATCCTTTTTTAAGTCGAAATCCATATTTTATTGAAGATTGCTTAAAAAATGGAGAAAACTTAGAAGGAATAGATTGGCTAAAAACTGATTTATATGAAGAAGTTTATCCAGAATTATTAAAAATATCTTTAAAAAAAGGAATAAGAATTCCAGAACCAGAAGGATATAAAGGAATTATACACACAAGTAATGATAATCAAGTTTTTGTTTATGGAGATAGCTTAGAAAACATTCAACTAGGTATGCAATATATAAAAGAGCAAAATATTAATCAAGATTTGATAGTATGTTTACGACAGGGAAAACATGATGAATATACAATTACTGATAATATTGAATTTTTTACAAAATTATCTGAACAAAATATTAATATAAATTTTCAATATGAGGATGTAACAAACTTAAATCCGGAAGTATTTAAATTAGATAAAATTATAGCAGATGAAAAGTTCATGGAGATGATTGCTACAGATATATCTAGCAAAGGATTTTCTCCTTTAGAAAAATTTATTGCAGTTCATGATATTGCAAAAAACTTAAAACCATATAAAAAAGAACTACCAGGTGCTTCAACAACAGAATCACGTTCTTTATATAAATATTTAAATAATTCATACATGGTATGTGCTGGGTATTCAGATTTTATTGCTAATATAGGACATAGAATAGGTGAGCCATATGTATTCGTTAATATAGATAGTGAAACACATGCCAGAAATTATGTTAATATTGTTGACGAAAAATATCACATAGATGGTTTTTATGCAACAGATGCAACATGGGATGCGGAGAGTAAAAATGGCTACAACTATTTATTAATGACTACTGATGAAGGAAGAGAATCAGTAAAAACACCAAAAGGGTATGATGATTTTTTTACAGCAACTATTCCTTCAGAGCTAGAATACATGAATGAAATTGAGAAAAAAAGGTTAAAAGATTTAATGATGGTATTAGAACCAGATATATATAAGCAAGTAGATTGGAAGTTAGAAAAAGATGAAGATGCAAAATTATTAATAGATTATTTCCAGACTAAAGTTAATAATAGTATAGAAAAAACAGCACTTTTAGATGCTACGATGCAAGTTAAAAGAAAAACTTTTAAAAAAATTTCAGAAGAAGAATATGAAGATATGAGAATGCAATATTCTACAGAAAAGCCTTTTTGCGAAATAGAAGGAGAATCTTTGTATGGCAAAGAAAAATATGAAGAATATTTAAATAAAAGATATGAGACAATGAAAGGATATAAACTATCAGAGATAAAAAAGGGAAGCATATTAAATGAAGTTGTTTCAACTAAACTAACAAAAGAATTAAAAGACAATCAATTATTTTCTGATTATAGTGGAGATCAAAATAGAAATATATATATAGAAGATGAAGAACAAGTAAAATTAGTTATAAGTAATTTAGGAAAAGTGGAAGAATTAGGATTTTCAGTAGATAAACCGGATGAAGGATTATGGCTTACTTTTCCAAAGGAAGAAAAAAAAGCAACAGTTGAAGATAAGGTACAAAGTATGACAGCACTAAAAAGTAGTCTATACGAAATATTAGGATTAACAAAAAGAAAAAGTCAAACAGAAAAGTTAGGAAAAGAAACATTAGAAGAACAGAAAGATACAAAAGGGAAAAAAAGGATGCAAAATGTCATTTATGTAATAAGAAACAGACAAATGCTTCAAGAAGGTGGTAATAGATGATAGATATAAAATATCAAAATGCTTTTACAGAAGTATTAGAAATATTAAAATCAATATCAAAAGAAGATTATGATAAAATACCAAATGAAGAAATTTCAGTATTTGAAGAAAATAAAAATAAGGATTATGACTTTAAATATAATCCAAATAAAACATTAAAAGAACAAAATGTTTCAAAAGAGGCAAAATACATTATAGCAATTTTATTTAGAGATTATTGGGCAACTCCGGAGCAAAAGGCTAAAATTATAAAAAAAGAAAAGCAAGATGAAATATTAACAGAAAGCAAAAACTTAGATAAATTTGATTCAAATTTAATATTTAAAAAGCAAAGTTCAAAAATGATAGAAGATAAAGAAAAAGTTCAATCAGATAGACAAATTACTGTTTATAAAAAAAGTTTATGGGAAAAGATTAAAGAAAAAGTATTAAAAACATTGAAAGCGTCTGAGATATTTAAATAAAAAATTTTAATAGTAGAAGAAGTTCACATTTGTGGACTTTTTTTATTTTATGTGATAACATAACAAGAAAAAATGAACTTTAGGGACGGTCCTAAAAGTTCAAAAGGAGAGGAAAATGCCTGATTTTGTACACTTACACATACATAGTGAGTTTAGTTTATTAGATGGAGCAAATAGAATAAAAGATTTGCCAGTAAGAGCAAAAGAACTAGGAAT
>CALXVT010000016.1 GCA_944392175.1 uncultured Clostridia bacterium | reverse complement strand
AAGGATTTGAACCTTGGACCCACCGGTTATGAGCCGGTTGCTCTGACCAACTGAGCTAAGGGAGCTCGTCAACGAAATTTATTTTACTATGTTTAATATAATATGTCAATAGTTTTTTACAATTTTTTATAATATTTTTTAGGGCATTATCTTTTTATTGATAATGCCCTAATTTTATTGGTTACATTTATGTTAAAAAGTTACATTTTACTAATTTTCAGATTTTCCTTCAGGTAAAGCTGGAACTTCTAAAACAACTCTTATGCTCATGATATATTTAATTGTTCTTACAAATTTGCTGTTTTTAATTCTTTGCCATAAGCTTGGTTTAGCTTCAAAAGTTTCTGGTTCGTAAGTTTCTTTAGTTTCAACTTCATTTATTATTGGTTCAACTGTTTTTACTTCTTCTGCAACTTTTACTTCTGCTTTTTCTTCTTTTGGTTCTTCTACAACAGTGGCAACTTTAGCTTTCTTTTCTTTCTTTTGAACTTTTGCCTTTTTAACTTTTTCAACTGGCTTAGATTGTTCTACAACTTCTTCTACATTATCATTTCCTGCTGGAGCTGGAATTTCTTTTAAAGCATCTGCAATTTCAATACCAATATAACTTAATGCTTTTGATCTATCTTCAATTCTCTCCATATCAATTTCTATATGTAAATTAGATTCCAAATTTGATATTCTAGCATTTAATAATTTTAAAGCATCTTTATAGTGATCTGTTTCTTTACTTCTAGATCTTCCAACTATTAATAATGTATTTATTATATCTTCATCAAAAGAATCTTGAGCTTCTTTAACATCATCTTTCCAATTTTTTTCTTTATTTTCAGCTTTTTGTAATAATTCTTTTAGTTTTTCACCTAAACTAATATTTGTTTCTCTTTGACGAATTAATTCCTCTATTTGTTTAGTATTTTCCTCAAATTCTTTTGTTGTAAATTCTACCAAATTAAATGCAGCATTATATACGCTTGCAGGGAAATTCTGTTTCTTTGGATATTCTATCAAATATGTTTTTATAGCTTCAACTAAATCCTTAAAATAAGTATCATCTTCTAATTGAACGATTTTCTTCTTACTTTTAGGATTAATCA
Organism: uncultured Clostridia bacterium; assembly: GCA_944392175.1. Taxonomy (GTDB): domain Bacteria; phylum Bacillota; class Clostridia; order TANB77; family CAG-508; genus Merdicola. The sequence continues at coordinate 30,756 of CALXVT010000016.1, read as the reverse complement.
TTTTATGAACTTTTTCTATATTTGATAATATCTTCTCCTCAGTTATTACCATTCTAACATTTACTATGCCAGATCTAGACATGTAAATTCCCTCCTTCATCATATGTAAATTCTGAAATACTAAAGTTATTATACATCTTTCTACAATAAACTACAATATCTTTAGGTTTAATAATTCTTTTCATTTTTGTTACATTGTTGTAACATGTATGTAATATTAGACTTTTAACCCATTAATTACTGTTTTCTCTATTTCTCTAAACATTGTTTGGATATCTATTTCTTTATCTAGTTTAAATTTATATATTAAACAAGAACATGTAACACTAAATATTTCTGAAGCTATTGCAGAAGGATCTCCTGCAATTATCTCTCCCTTTTCTATTCCTTCTTTAATTATTTTTTCAATAATTTCAATATATTCTAATACATATTGTCTACTTCTTTTATTTCTTTCTTCTTTTCCCCACATTTGGCTAAGTATTATAGTAATTAAACTTTCATATTTTACTATAACTTTTATTTGTATTAAAATAATTGCTCTTATTTTATCTATATAATTTGAAACTTTGTCTGTTTTAATTTTTATACTATTTTTTAGTAATTTCATTCCCTCTTCTACTAAAAAATTAAATATTTCTTCTTTACTAGAGAAATGATAATATAATGTTCCTTTAGCCACACCTACTGTAGCAGTTATTTCTTCTATACTTGTTGCTTCATATCCTTTATCTGCAAATAATTGCATTGCTGTTTCAAATATTTTTCTTTTCGTTTTATTCATTAACATATCTCCTATTTTTTCTAAATTTTAAAATAAAGAAATTTCTAATTTTAGTCCATTTACTTACTTTAACAACTAAATAAAATTTATTTGGATCTCTTTCTTCCATATCTTTCTCCTTTGTATAACTTCTTTGTTTAGTTTACTATAATAATATAATTTTATCAATATTATTATTCTAATTTTCCTATTAATTCTATCCCATCTAATTCTATAATTTTTGCATTTACAATTTCATTTTCCAAATTTGGTATATCATCTTTTATTTTTACCATTTTATAATTTGTAGTATGTCCTTTGTAATATTCATCTTCTTTTTCTTCAATTAAAACTTTTAAATCTTTTCCAATATATGTTTTATTTTGTTCTATTTCATTTTTATCTGACAATTCTATTAATCTATTACTTCTTTCTTCTTTTTTATTTCCATCTATTTGGTTAGGCATTTTTTCAGCCTTTGTTCCATGTCTTGGTGAATATTTAAATACGTGCATTTTATAGAATCTAATTTCTTTTAAAAATTCGTAAGTTTTTTCAAATTCTTCATCTGTTTCACCTGGGAATCCTACTATTACATCTGTTGTTAATGCTACATTAGGATATGTATTTCTTAATAATTTTGTAGCATTTTTAAATTGTTCTGTAGTATAATGCCTATTCATTCTTTTTAATGTTTCATCACATCCGCTTTGTAATGACAAATGAAAATGATCACATATTTTTTCTAATTTGCTTAATCTATTAACAAAATCTTCCGTAATTAATGTTGGTTCTAATGAACTTAATCTTATTCTTTCTATTCCATCTATTTTATTAATTTCTTCTAATAAATCTATTAATGATACATCTTCATCTAAATCTTTACCATATGATGCTACATGAATTCCAGTGATTACGATTTCTTTTATTCCTTTTTTAGCTAATTCTTCTACTTCTTTTTTTACATTTTCTATTTTTCTACTACGGATACGGCCTCTTGCATATGGAATTATACAATATGTGCAAAATTGATTACATCCATCTTGAACTTTAATTGCTACTCTATTTTTATCTGTATAATTTACAGTTCCAAAGTCTACAAATTCTTTTTGATGCATAACATCTGAAATGTGTTCAATTTGTTTTTTACTATTTAATTCTTCTTCAACAAATTTTACTATTTCTGTTTTCTCGCTAATTCCTAATATTAAATCTATATCTTTTATTTCTTCTAATTTATCTTTTGCAACTTGTGCATAACAACCAACAGCTACAACTGTTGCATCTGGATTTAATTGCTTTGTTCTTCTAATCATTTGTCTAGATTTTTTATCAGACATACTTGTAACAGTACATGTATTTATTACATATATATCGGCTTTTTCAGAAAAATCTACTATTTCATATCCTTTTTCTAAAAAAGCCTGTATCATTCCATTTGTTTCATATTGATTTACTTTACAACCTAGTGTATAAAATGCTACTTTCATTTTCTCCCTCTTTCTTATTATATATGAAAATCTCCAGATTTTTCTGGAGCATAAGACTTATGTTTCCTACGTTCGCACAATTGCGAAGCACTCTGTACTCTACATTTAATGGTTATTATATCAACAAATTGAGTTTTTTTCAACATTTTTACATACTGTTTACTTTTTTTGAGAATTGTAATATATTATTCTAAAATAGTATTAAAGGAGAAAAATATGAACTCTGAAAATTTAAACTTTTTTACTAATAATGGTTTTTCAATTAGTGATGTGTCTGAAAATGTTGATACACATATATATAGTCCAATGGAAGTTAATAAAATAGTGTCAGATTATGGATTTCAAGTAGGGACTTCAACAAGATATGTGAGCATTGCAGATATTGTTGGATATGATACATCCTTTCATGGTAATTCTAGTAATATTTTTGATAGTATGGATTATTTTTTTGATAAATATGGTACTTCATATCAAAAAAGATCTACACAAATGCTTGAATATTCAAAAGATGATATCATTGAAGGACTTTCTAATTCTTTCGAAAGAGAACCTATGGCATTAATAGAAACTGGTGAAGGAACATATACGGTTTTTACTAATGGACTTCATAGATACACATTACTTAGAGCTTTGTATTTATGTGAAGCATCTAAAGTCCAATGTGATGAAAAGGCTTTAAATGCATTAAAGAAAAAATACACTATTCCTGTAAAAGTTCAAGAGATAGATTTAGATAAAACATATTGTGCCTTTATTTTAGATTATGCTGGTGGATGTGGTGTAAAAAGTATTGATACAGAATATGATTCTAATCATAATGTTACATCTAATGCAAAAATCACTTTTTCAGATGGAACAACCCAATCTATATCTACTGAAGAACTTATTCAGCTTACTGATGAAAAAATTAAGAATAACAAATTTTTACCTTTTATTATGCAAAATTTTACTAACAGATATCCAAGTTTTAAAAAATTCATAGATGATAATTTTGATTATTTAAACAAAGTCCCAGATATAAATGATGTAACGAGGTGGTAGATGATGCTTTATATACAAGAATGTTCAATTGATTTAAAAAATGATTTACCTATAAAAGATTTTGAAATATTTTACGAATTAAAAGATGATAATAAGACAATTGGATTTTCTGCATTTCGTAAATCTAACAAAAATCCAATATATATTTTTATAAAAAAAGATTATAGAGGTAATGGTTATGGAAAGTTCTTATTTTCACAAATGTTTGAAAAATTAAAAGTTTTAGATTTTGATGAATTTATTTTTACTTTTGAAAAAAGTAATATTCCTATCTTAAGAATTTTGGAATATTTTAGTGCCATGCATGTTAATACTAAAAAAAATAATTGCACATACATGATTCCAAAGGATTATGTTATTTAATAACGCAAGAAATAGGGATTTTATTAATCCCTATTTCTTAAAATTCTTAAGGCATTTAATACTGTAAGTAATGTAACACCTGTATCTGCTAATACTGCAAGCCATATTGGTGCTGTTCCAAATAATCCTACTATTAGTACTACTAATTTTGCAAGTAATGAGAATGTTATATTAAATTTAACAATTCTCATTGTTTTTTTGGCTATTTTTATTATTTTAGGTAACATTCCAATATCATTAGAAATTAATATTCCATCTGCTGTGTTATTTGCTATCTCTGAGCCTGTTCCCATACTCATTCCAAAATCTGCAGTAGCAATTACTGGACTGTCATTAATTCCATCTCCTAAAAATGTTACTCTATTTCTTTCTGATTGTAATTCTTTTACTTTATTTAATTTTTCTTGTGGTAATAATTCTGCATATACTCTTGAAATGTTTAATTTATCTGCAATATTCTTTGCTGCTTTTTTATTATCACCAGTTAATATTGCAACATCTTTAAGACCTACATCTTTTAAATCTGTTAAAATATTTTCTACATTATCTCTTAATTCTTCTTTTAAAGTTATATATCCTGCAATTTCTTTATCAACAGCAAGTGTTATTGTATTTTGAACATACTCTTTTGTATTTACTTTATATTTTTCTAATAATTTTTTATTTCCAAATAATATTTCTTTTCCTTCTATAATTCCATATAAACCATGTCCTGAATATTCTTTATAATCTTTTACTTCTAATTTATTTACATCTTTTTTGTAACTCGCTACTGCAGTTGCTATAGGATGATTAGATAAACTTTCTATACTATAAATATATTCTAACATTTTATTTTCATCTATTTTAGTAGCTTTAAGTTCATCTATAACCATTTTACCTGTTGTTAGAGTTCCTGTTTTATCAAATGCTAAAATATCTGTTTTTGCAAGATTTTCTATATGTTTTGTTCCTTTTATTATCATTCCTTTTTTAGAAATTGCCCCAATACAAGAGAAGAATGATAATGGTATAGATATTACTAAACTACATGGACAAGATGCTACTAAGAAGAATAATGCTATATCTATCCATTTATTCATATCTAATCCTAATATTAATGGAACTATTACTAATAAAAGTGCTATTACAATTACTATTGGTGTATATATTTTAGAAAATTTAGTTATAAATTTCTCTGTTTTTCCTTTATTATTTGTTGCTTCATATACTAGATCTATTATTTGTGATGCCATAGAATCTTTATATTCTTTTTCTGCTTTTATGTATAAAACACTACTTAAATTAATACTTCCTGAAACAACTTCATTTCCAGTTTTAACTTTTACTGGCTTACTTTCGCCAGTTATTGGTGATGCATCTATTTGAGATTCCCCAGATGTAACAATTCCATCAACAGGTATTTTTTCTCCTGGTTTTACAAGTAATTTATCACCTATTTTTACATCTTCTACTTTAATTACTTTTATATCTTCTCCATCAATTAAATTTGCATTATTTGCTTTTATTTTAGTTATATCCTCTATATTTTTATTAGATTTCTCTTCTGCAAATTCTTCTAAGAATTCTCCTAATTTAAATAATAGCACAACCATACAGCTTTCAGCATATTCACCTTTTATAAATGCACCAATTATTGCAATTGTCATTAATGTACTTTCTTCAAAATTAAGCTTAAAAAGATTTTTTATTCCTTTTATTAATAAGTCATATCCAGCAAGTAAAACTGCGACTAAATATATCCATAATTTATATTCTGCAAATGCAGGAATAAATCCTATTCCAAATACAATTAGTGATAATATATATAAGATAATGTCTCCTTTTTTATTTTCTTTTTCTTCACAACGATCATGACTACAACAACTCATTTTTTTCTTCCTCCTCTAAAATATGATCTAATGCCATTTGTATAATAAGCTCTACATGTTCATCATTTAAACTATAAAAAATTTGCTTACCCTCTCTTCTAAATTTTACTAATTTGCTATTTCTTAAAAGTTGCAATTGATGTGATACTTGTGATTGATTTAAATTTAATAATTCGCATAAATCACAAACACAAAGTTCTTCTTTTAATAAACTACATATTATTTTTAATCTTGTTTCATCAGAAAATAATTTAAACATATTTGATAATTTGGCATATTCGTCCGCTTTTGGTTCTCTTTCCTTTACCTTGTTTATTTTATTTATATGTGGGCAATTTTCTGCACACACTAATTTATCTTCTTCCATTTTTCCCTCCCTTTATATCATATGAATATTTGTTCATATGATTGCTTGTTCATATGATAAAACAAAAAAAATAATCTGTCAATAGATAACAGATTATTTTTTAAATTTTAAAAAATGTTCAAATTAAGCAAATAAAGACGAAACACGTATTTCCGCCTTTACTTTATTTATTATTCTTCATCTTTTTTTGTTTCTTCAGTAGCTTTTTCTTCTACTTTTTCTTCAGCTTTTGGAGCAACTTCTTCTTTTACTTCTTCTACTGGTGTAGCTTCTGTTTCAGTTACTGTTGCTTCTTGAACTGGAGCTTCTGTTTTAGCTTCTTCTTTTTCTTCTACTACTGGTTCTTCTTCAACTGTTGTTTTTACTGTAATTTCTTTATTTTCAATTCTTGCACCAATTTGTTCTTTAGTTTTAGCAGCTTTACCTACTCTGTCTCTTAGGTAATATAATTTAGCACGTCTTGCTTTACCTACTCTAACTAATTCAACTTTTTCTACTAATGGTGAGTGGATTAAGAATGTTTTTTCTACACCTACACCTGAAGCTATTCTTCTAACTGTGAATGTAGCGTTTAATCCTCCACCTTGTTTTTTAATAATAATTCCTTCAAATACTTGGATTCTTTCTCTATTTCCTTCTTTTATTCTTTGGTGAACTCTTACAGTATTTCCAACCTTAAGAACTGGTATCTTTTCTTTTAAATGCTCGTGTTCAATTGATTTAATGATATCCATTATTTACTTCCTCCTTCTTTTAAATTTTTATATTCCTCTAGCATTTTTTGTTCTTTTTCTGAAAGGTTAATTTCCTTTAACAAATCTGGTCTTTTTAAATATGTATTTATAATTGATTGATTTCTTCTCCATTCAGCTATTTTTTGATGATTTCCAGATAATAATACTTCTGGAACTTTTTTATCCAAAAACATTTCAGGTCTAGTGTATTGTGGATATTCTAAAAGTCCATTTGTAAAAGATTCTTCTTTTATAGATTCTTCTTTTAAAACTCCTTCTATATATCTGCTAACACTATCAATCAAAACCATTGCTGGTAGTTCTCCACCAGTTAATACATAATCACCAATAGAAATTTCCTCATCAACTATTGTATCAATTACTCTTTGATCAATACCTTCGTAATGTCCACAAAGTAATGTGATACTATCTTCTTTCGCAAGATCTTGCACTTTTTGTTGATTTAAAGTTTGTCCCTGTGGTGATAAATATATAACCTTTGTTTTTTCATCTTTAATAGATTTAAAAGCATCATATACAACTGTTGGCTCCATAACCATTCCAGCTCCACCACCATAAGGAGTATCATCTACTTTTTTATGCTTATTTTTTGAAAAATCTCTAATATTTATTAAATTAATATCTATTAGTCCTTTTTCTTTACTTCTTCCTATTATACTTTCATCTAACGAAGAAAACATCTCTGGAAAAAGTGTTAAAACATTAAATTTCATTTTTCCTCCTATAACAAACCTGGAATAAGATTTATTATCATCTTTTTATTCTTTAAATCAATTTCTTTTACAACATCTGCTATGGCAGGAATTAATATTTGTTTTCCGAGATTGTCTTTAACTACATATACATCATTGCTTCCAGTCGGAAAAACATCTTCTAATATTCCAAGCATTTCTCCTTCAGTAGAAAAAACGTTAAGTCCTATTAAATCTACAATATAATATGTGTCTTCACCTAGTTCTTCCTGTTTTTTCTTTTCTGTTTTTATATAACAAGTTCTATATTTTTCTGCATCTTCAATAGAGTCAATACCTTCAAGTTTTAATAATACTTGATTTTTATTATATCTAACTTGTTCTATTTTAACTTTTTTTAATTCATCTTTTAGCTCTATATATACATATTTTATTTGTTCAAATATATTAACATCATCTGTAAAAGGATTTACTTTAACAATTCCTTTTAGTCCATTTGTATTAACTATTTGTCCAATCTCTATATATTCCATATTATCCTACCTTTAATCGATGAATTCAATTGTTACTTTTTTATTTTCTTTTGATGCTATAGATTTCATTATAGATCTTACTGCTCTTGCAACTCTACCTTGTTTTCCTATAACTTTGCCCATATCATCACTTGCAACTTTAACTTCGTAAACAACTGATTTTTCACCATCTAATTCTTTTATAGATACTGCATCGGCATTATCTACTAAATTCTTAATCATTAATTCCAAAACTTCCTTCATTTGTTGCCTCCTAATGTCTGTAATTATTTGTTTGCTAATTCGATTAATTTTTTAACTGTATCTGTTGGTTTTGCTCCATTTTTAATCCATTTTTGAACAGCTTCTGTATCTAAAACTATTGTAGATGGTTTTGTCATTGGATCATATGTTCCAATTTTAGCTATAACTTTTCCATCTCTTGGGCTTCTAGAATCAGCTACTACTATATGATAAAAAGGTGCTTTTTTCTTTCCTTCTCTTTGTAGTCTTATTTTTACCATGTTTTTCACCTCCTAAAAAATTCAAACTTATCTATTATTAATTTAATATTAATAACCTACATCTTAAAATTATTTAAATCGTTAAGATTTAAATTTTTCATCATATTCTTCATGCCTTTTCCTGATTTTAGTTTTTTCATCATTTTTTGTGTAGTTTCAAAAGAAGTCATGAATTTATTTATTTCTTGTACAGAAGTTCCACTTCCACTTGCAATTCTTTTTCTTCTACTTGCATTTAACAAACGTGGATCTCTTCTTTCTTTTTCTGTCATTGAACATATTATTGCTTCTATTCTGTCAAATTCTTTGTCATCAACTTTTACATTTTTTAATTGATTCATTCCTGGTATCATTTTTAATAATGATGAAAATGAACCCATTTTTTTAACTTGTCTTAATTGCATCAAATAATCATTTAAATCATAATTTTGTTTTCTTAGCTGTTCTTCCATTTTTTTAGCTTCTTCTTCATCAAATGATTCTTCTGCTTTTTCTATTATTGAAAGCACATCACCCATTCCTAATATTCTTGATGCCATTCTATCTGGATGAAATACTTCTATATCGCTTAATTTTTCACCTGTTGCAACATACTTAATTGGTTTACCTGTTACTTTTTTTACAGATAATGCCGCACCACCACGTGTGTCACCATCCAATTTTGTTAAAATTATTCCATCTATTCCAACTTTTTCATTAAAAGTACTAGCAACATTTACTGCTTCCTGACCTGTCATACTGTCTACAACTAATAGAATTTCTTGTGGTTTTACACTTTGTTTTACATTTTTTAGTTCTTCCATTAGTTCTTCATCAATTTGAAGTCTACCTGCTGTATCTAGTATAATTACATCATTTAGTTTTTTTATTGCTTCATCTATAGATCTTTTTGCAATATTAACAACATTTTTTGAATTTTCATCACTAAATACTGGGATATTTAAACTTGCTCCTACAACTTGTAATTGTTTAATAGCTGCTGGTCTATACACATCACATGCTACTAATAAAGGTTTTTTACCTTGTTTTCTTAAAATATTTGCAAGTTTACCTGCTGTTGTTGTTTTACCAGAACCTTGAAGACCTACAAGCATAATTATTGTTGGTGAGTTTGGTAAAAATGTTATTTTACTTTCTACTCCTCCTAATAATTCTACTAATTCGTCTTTAACTATTTTTATAACTTGTTGTCCTGGTGTTAAAGATTTTAATACATCTTGACCTAATGCTTTTTCTTGTATTGTTGCAATAAATTCTTTAACAATTTTATAATTAACATCAGCTTCTAGTAATGCAAGCTTTACTTCTCTTAGCATTTCTTTAAGGTCAGCTTCTGTTACTCTTGCTTTTCCTCTAAATTTATTTGTTATACTTTGTAATTTAGAAGATAATCCTTCAAAAGCCATTATCGCTGCCTCCTTGTTTTAATTTTACAATAATTTTTTTAATTCGTTTTTTATGTAATTTATTTTTTCTGTATCTTCTGTTTTTATATTATCTAATTTAGAATTAATGTTTTTTATTATTTCTTCTTGCTTTTTAGTTTTTTCCATAAGTCCTAACTTTTCTTCTAAATCATATAATTTTGTTTCTCCACTTTTTATATTATCTCTTACGGCTTGTCTTGTGATATTATAATTTTCTGCAATTTCTGATAAAGAAAAATCACTATTATAATATTCATCTAAAATTTCAAACTGTTTTTCAGTTAGCATATTTTTATATATTTGAGATAATATGCTTATTTCTATGTTTTTTTCCATCATTACACCTTCTTTTTTGTAATGCTATTATACTTTACACTATTTTAGTGTAAATGTCAAGAGCTTTACACTAAAAAAATGAACTTTAGGGACGGACCTTAAAGTTCAAAAATCTAAAAAAGGTTTCGTATTAGTAGGCTTTCCTTATCTTTTATGTGATTTAAAATAAATATGCATTCATCTAATTGTGGAATTGCTTGATTATATTCTTTTACATCAGTATTTCCTTTTATTAAGGTTATTTGTTTAGCGACTTTTTCTAATTCATTATGTTCTATATAACAAGTTAATATTTTATAATTATCACTCCAAATCTTTTCTACCTTTTTTATTTCTTCATTTATTTTATTATTATTTTTCTCTTTTTTTAACATTTCTTCACGCAAAATTCCAAGATTTTCATTCATATCGTTAAAAACTTCTTTCGTATAATTATTGCTTATTAAATCCATACTAACTATAAGAATAACTACTATAATACATATAACAATTTCCTTATACATTTTTATTTTTCCTTTCTTTTGCTTGACAATAAAAATTTCCTTTTCCATCAATTGTTACAACTAATGCATCTTTTGGTTGTATTTTGAATTTTGAAACTTGTTTTTCTAACCATTTTTCATCTTTTCCAAGTTTTTTTAGGTTCTCTTTCATTACTACTCCATCAATAACTAAATCATAGGATATTCCTTCATATTCTGGTTCTATATTAAAATCACTTATAACAACATTTCTTTTTTCTGGTTTTGGTATTATAGTTATCTGTCCACTTGTCTCTAATATTGCATATTCCACGTCACCAATATTAAATATATTATTTGAACGTAATCTTTCTTCTAATTCATTTATTGTAAATCTTTCTTTTATCAATATTTTTTCATCAATTTTTCCTCTATAAATTAAAATTGATGGTTTACCACAAATCACTTCCCTGAACTTTAAACTTTTCATATTTAAAACGGAAATTAATAAATGCATAACAAGTAATCCTAAAATTGGAATTAATCCATTTATAATTGGAGTACCTATATCTGACATAGGTATAGAAGCTAAATCTGCAATCATAATAGAAATTGCAAGTTCGAATGGTTGTAATTGTCCAATTTCTCTTTTTCCCATTAGTCTCATAACTAATAATACAAATATGTAAATAATTATCGCTCTTAAGAAATTTGATAACATATATTCACCTACTTTATTTTTTTCATTATTATTATCTCTTTTTTATATTTTTTTATTCACTTTGTATAATTATTTTTAATTTGTAAACAATAAGAATATGAAACCAACACAAAATTATTTTACTAATTTGAACTTATATAAGTTCGATTTAAGGAGGGTTTTATATCATGGCTGATGGTCAAATGAATGTAAAGGGAAATTCTAACACAAGTACCATGGGGCAAATTTTATGGAGATTATTAACATCTGCTATAGTTTTAGCAATTACTGCTTTCTTTACTCCTGGTTTCAGTATTAATAACATATGGACATTAGCTATTGCTGCTATCGTCCTTTCAATTATGGATTTTATAATTACAAAATTTACTGGATTACATGCTAGTAGTTTTGGTAGAGGTATTGTAGGTTTTGCACTTGCAGTTGCAACATTATATGCTACACAATTTTTTGTTGCAGGATATACAATATCTTGGATGGCAGCAATAATAGGTGCTTTAATATACGGAGTAGTAGATTATTTTATTCCTGGTACACAAAGTGTATAATAGGTTTCAACAACAAAAAAGCAAGGAGAATCTCCTTGCTTTTTGTTGTATTAATTTATTTAATTTTCTCTACAATTTCATTTTTGTTTTTATAAATTGAATTTTCAGGAACTACTCCTCTTACGGAAGATAATGGATATATATTAGAATTTCTTCCAATTACTGTACCTGGATTTAAAATACTTCCACATCCCACTTCTACTTCATCACCAATCATTGCTCCAACTTTTTTTCTTCCAGTTTCAATTTGTTCGTTTTTACTTTTTATTACTACTAATTTCTTGTCTGATTTTACATTTGATGTAATAGATCCTGCTCCCATATGTGATTTATATCCTAATATTGAATCACCTACATAATTATAATGTGGTACTTGAACTTTATTAAATAATATTACATTTTTTAGTTCTGTAGAATTTCCAACTACAGCTCCTTCACCAACTATTGCTTTTCCTCTAATAAATGCACAATGTCTTATTTCTGCATCTTTTCCTATAATTGCAGGGCCAGCAATAAAAGCTGTTGGTGCTACTTTTGCTGTTTTGGCAATCCAAATATTCCCTTCTTTTTCATCGTATTCATCTTTATTTAAAGTTTTTCCTAATGCTATAATAAAATCCTCTATTTTAGGCAAAACTTCCCATGGATATGTACATCCTTCAAAAATATCTTTTGCAATTGTTTCATTAAGATTATATAAATTTTCTATTTTACATTCTTTCATCAGCATGACGCCTCCAATAATCATTATATAATTTTACTGCAGTCTCAGGAGATTGAACTCCCTCTTTATTCTTAATTGGTGCAAAGTCTTCTTCTCTTTTTCCCCTTACAACTGATATTTGATTAAAATATTCAAATGAGTCAAATATAAAATACTCAAATTTATATGCATTTGGATCACTAGGTTCTACCATTTTGCAATTTTCATCCATATAACTATATTTTTTATGCGCTTTATGGTATGGTAAATCTTTCAAACTTATTTTATCAATTGCTTTTAAGCTAAATAAATTACATGTAATATTTGATTCTCCAAATAGCATTTCACCATTTTCATTTTTAGCTTCTATCATATCTTCTGGAATTTCTGAATATTCGATAACCTTAACATTACCATTTTTTAAACATAATGTTCCCATTCTTTCTCTAGGGAAATCTTTAAATACTGATCTTGTTCCAATCTCTGAACCTTCTTTTATTGTAACACCTAATAATAATGTATCTACCATTTTTAATAAAATATTATCTATTTGTCCTATGTATACCCATTCTATTCCTTTTTCTTTCATTTCGTCTAATACGCCTCTTTCGCGCATAGATTTAAAGACACTTCCGTTTCCATCTGCTGCTTTTCTAATTCTATAATTTTCGTCTAAAACTAATTGACCATCCTCTGTAATTAATGGTAATTCTCCTTGTTTAAAAAAGCCTACATAATCTTTTGGATATCCAAAATAATTGTGTTCTTCCATAAACTCTACTATTTTATCATTATTTTTATTGCTAGTCATAATATACCATGGGATTGTAATTCCATACTTTTTATTAGCTCTTTGCATAGAATCTGCCATTATTTCAAATAAATATTTTGGCTTAGGTTCAACATTTATTTTTAATGTTCCTTTTGGTCCATTATATCCAAGTCTTGTTCCTTCTCCTCCTGACATAATAATTACTGCAAATTTATTATTTTTTAATATATCTATTCCTATATTTTCATATTTATCAAGTTCTTCTTTTGATAATTTGTCTGGATTTATTGATTTTACTGGTTTTAATTCACCAACATCTACTTCTACAGTATCTTTTATATTTGCGTATAATCTTTCTATTTCTTTTAAATTTATTAGGCTTACTTCCTCTAAAATTTCTTTTTTTGTTTTTTCATCTACTTTATTTAATATATTAATTAATCTTGGTTGATTATATTTTTCTAAATTTTTTATAATTTCTTTTTCATTCATTGTATAAACCTCCATTTTGCATTTTTTATTCTATCATATGCATTTTCATTTTGCAATGTTGCTAATTTAAAAAGAAGTATTTTCTGCAATAATTTTTAGATTCTTTCAAAACAGTATTCTTAATTAATAAACTTTTATTTATCAAAAAAGTTTATTAATTAGGAATAAGTTCATTTAAAACCTAATATACTTAACTAAAGTAAGTTAGTACAAACATTTTCTATGAGGAGGTATTTTATAGATGGAAAATTTGAATGTATATGAAGATATTGCTAAACGTACAGATGGTGATATCTATGTTGGTGTAGTTGGTCCTGTTAGAACTGGTAAATCTACTTTTATTAAAAAATTTATGGATTTACTTGTAATTCCTAATATTGAAAATGAATATAAAAAGGAACGAGCAACTGATGAATTACCACAAAGTGCATCAGGAAGAACCATTATGACAACAGAGCCTAAATTTGTGCCAAATGAAGCTGTAGAAATTACTATAGGTAATAATATAAAGCTGAAAACAAGATTAGTTGATTGTGTTGGCTATTTAGTTAATAATGCAATTGGATATTTAGAAGATGATATGCCTAGAATGGTTAAAACACCTTGGTCAGATGCTGAAATACCTTTTGAGCAAGCTGCTGAAATAGGTACTAAAAAAGTAATAGAAGAGCATTCTACTATAGGAATTGTTATGACTACAGATGGTAGTTTTACAGATATTCCAAGAAATGATTATATAGAAGCAGAAGAAAGAGTTATATCAGAACTTAAACATTTAAATAAGCCTTTTGTTATTGTATTAAATACGGCATATCCTAATTCTGAAGAATCTATTGAACTTGCTAAAAAACTAGAAGCTAAATATGAAAATTCTGTTATTTGCATCAATTGTTCTGAATTAACTACAAATGATATAAATAATATTTTTGAAAAAGTTTTATTTGAATTTCCTATAGAACAAATTAATATCAATTTTCCTAAGTGGATTGATGTTTTAGATGCAAGTCATCCTTTAAAAAGTAGTTTATTGGACGAATTACATTCTGCTTTTAATGATATAAAATATTTAAAACAAGTTAATTCTTCTATTTCAGTTTTTGAAAACTCCGAAATAATTTCAAATGCCAATATTTCTAAAATCGAACTCGGTACAGGTACTGCATATATTTCAATAGAATTAAAAGATGAACTATTTTACAATATGTTAAGTGAAATTGCTGGTTGCTCAATCACTAATGATGGAGATTTGTTTGCTACAATGTCTGAATTTGCTAGTATAAAAAAAGAATATGATAAAATCGCTCCTGCATTAGAAGAAGTAAAAGCTAAAGGATATGGAATTGTTACTCCTTCTATTGATGAACTTATTTTAGATGAACCAGAAATGGTTAAACAAGGTTCTAGGTTTGGTGTGAAATTAAAAGCAAAAGCTCCTTCTATACATATGATTAAAGCAGATATAGAAACAGAGGTATCTCCTATAGTTGGCTCTGAAAAACAATCAGAAGAATTAGTAAATTATTTATTATCAGAATTTGAAAATGATCCTAAAAAAATATGGGAATCTAATATTTTTGGAAAAAGTTTACATGAATTAGTAAATGAAGGTTTGCAAAGTAAATTATCACATATGCCAGAAGATGCACAAGTAAAATTACAAGAAACCTTGGAAAGAATTGTTAATGAAGGAAGTGGTGGATTGATTTGTATTATTTTATAAAAAATCCTTGATATATAAGAAATAAATTCAACTAAAAATGGAGGCGCAGATTTTACTCTGCTCCCCCCATTTTGTTGCTATGAAACTCACATATCCGCTGCAGGCACTGGTACGTAGAATATCATCCTAGTTATGAACTCTCCTGTTGTCGTATCAAAGACTGTTGAGTCAAATTTGCATTTTGAAGCCTCATATGTCTTCAGTTCTTTTATCACAAACATTTCAATATCTTCGATTTCGTAAACAGTTACAAGATTTTTATCTTTGTCTCTGCAAATTAAAAATCTCGTTTGTTCAAATCCAGGGAACTTAACTGGTGTAATCTTCTTTCCTGTTATTTCTACTACTTTTATTTCTCCTGTATAACGTAGGTTAGTCTTTAGTAGAAAATATTTGCCTCTATCTTCTGCAAGATAGATATTTTTCCCTAAATATTTCAGCTCTTCAACTGAGCTATATTCTCCAACTAGTTCTACATTTTTATAACTCAATTTATAGAATTTATTATCTATTAATTGAATATCTTCTGTTTCAGAAGGACAATAAGCAAATTTTTTACTTATGTCTATTTGAAACTCCTTCTCCTTATATGAAGCAGCCACCCATACTTTTTTGTAATATATGAAAAGTAACTTAAAGCTTTCCATATATGTATAATGTCTTGCATTACCGGAGAAGGCAATGTTCTTTTGCTCCTCATCATATACTTTCAGTTGCTTTTCTTTTTTGTTTATAAAAAAGAAGAAATTCGCTTGTTTATCCACCAGCGTATATCCAGTATATACCTCGTCTATCGACTCTTCATTTAGCAAATAATTTTTGCTTCCTGCAGAAATGAGATATTTGAACCTCTCGTCTTTTAATGGATATATTGTTATCCCGCATAAAGGAATTTTATCCATTATTAATCCATGATAGATAATCCAGACCTCGTTTCTAACCACGTATATTCGAAGCCCACATTCTCTTATTTTAGGATAGTCATCTATGTAGTCAAGTTCGACTACATAAGAAAAGAGCATTAAATAAATCATCCGAATCTTTGTGATTGTTTTTTGAATAAATTTAATCATAGCTTTTCCTCCTGGCATTCCGCCTTTTTGAATTTATATTGTTCCATAGATATTAGTATATCATACAACTAACAAATCGTCAAATTATGTAAAGTATAAGTTCATAATATATGATACTCTTTTTTATCTTATTAACCAATTCTAATTCTGCATAAAACTTTTAACATATAAGCATAAAGATGGAAGAATTAAAATTCTTCCATCTTTATGCATTAACTATGTTTTGAATTTGTAATTAGATTGGTAACTCTTCTTCTTTGCGAGATGTAACCGTTATCGGAATTACAATTCCTCCAACTTCCTGATTTATTATTGGCTTTTTAATGTTGACCGATACTCCATTTTCATATCTGCCAATTTCCATCAAAGAATCATATTCGGTATCAATATATGCTATTATAAGTTCGCTTTCACTGAAAATAATAACATATTTTTTCAACTCATCTACAGAGGCTGATGGAAACATTAATTCGATTTCTTTTCCAGGGATCCTTACACTTTTATAAGATTCTCCTACAGAAATCAAATATTCTTCATCTTTTTTCCTTGCACGATAATTATATATTCCAGCTATTTCACTGTATAATGGAGATATATTATCAAATGAATCTTCTATTTCAATATCTCCGTTTCTATTGAAACAAACTATTTCGCTTTCATTTACCTGATATCCAAATTCATCTTTTGGTTTCCTTTTCAATATAATATCAGTGCTTTCCAAAGATACCAGTATTCCTTGATTATCCAATACTGGTTTCCAAACTCTGTACCAGTCATTTGGTTTTTCAGATATAATAAATATACCTAAAACATCTAAATAATAGCACAATCCATCTCCTGCATGTATAATTCTACCGTTTAAATAATTAAAGATTAAATTATGGTAGTAATTATACAGATTTATTTCAACAAATGAGCTAAACTTCCTTATATGAGAAAAACTCTGATAACCCTTACTTTCAATTATTTGTTTGATTTGATTTTCAGGATAATCTTCTTTCGTTGTAATTTCTGGCAATGTCTTGTGTTCTATTTCATACACCACAAACATGTCGTCTTCAATACCTTTAAGATATAATTTTTCTGTTTGACTAGAATAGAATATGTCTACTTCGGAATCAAATTTTAATATTATTTTTGTTCCACTTGTTAGATAATATCCTCTATATGTGTCCCAAAGCCTAAAACCATATCTGGTAAGTTTTTGATAATTCCTATTGGAATCATATTCAGTAATTACCCAGCCCCCTCTTAAGAAAATTTTCACCATAACTACTAACCGTTCTAAAAATTTTAACATAGTTTCTCATCCTTGCAATTTGCTATAGTTATTTTTACAAAGTTTCGAGGAAATTATATCATGGTATTTAATTCACGTCAAATTTATGTAAATTTAAATCTTAATATATTTACTATTTTTCTTATTTTGACTAAAGCAACCAAAAAGGACCAGTCATAAAATCTTTATAGAGATTTTATGACTGGCATCTGCTAACTATGTTACTTTTTAACTTTTATCGGTATTAATATTCCTCCTTTATCAAAATCAAGTTTGGCTTTTTTTAATTTTATGCCTGCTCCTCGTTTTAAAATGTGTAAACTGCCATCATTCGGATTAATCTCAGCAATAATGACTTCATCTTCTCCTGTTATAACAACATATCTCTGGAGTTCTTCAAGCTCAGGATATAACTGATCAATCTTATTTCCCGGAATATCCAACTCTTTATAAAACTCTCCAGTAGAAATAAGATAGTTCTTTTTACCTTTTCTTGCCAAATATTCATAGCCAATATTTGGTAAGTTAATTTCATTTATTTCATCAAAACTGCGTTTTATAGCTACATAGTCATTATATAAAAATATGACTCTATTTCCATCAATGAAATAACCTTCTTCAAGCTCGATTTTGTTTTGTAAAACTACATCATCTGTATTACATTCTACAAGAATTGCCTTTTCATCAAAAACTGGCCATAAAATAAAGTATTTAAAATTGTTTTCTACCAAAAACAGCCGAAGCTTTTGATAATAAGTACATTCTCCATAACCCTCTTTAATTTTCTTTTTACGTATAAAATTATAGATTATATACTTATCTGCTGAAGAAATAAGTATATATCCATGGAATAATGATATCTCAAAATATACGCCAGTATTCTTGCATTCAAATTCTACTAATTTTAATATTTCAGTAGACTCTGATTTTATTCTAGGATATTCATCATATTCAATTTCATGAGATATTTCACAAAAAATGAATTTATCATCTGTATATCCTTTAATATACATTTTATCTGTCTCTTTACAATAATAAAACTCTTCAGAATATAGTGAAGAAATTAATATATCTTTTCCTTTGGTTATAAACGTCCCTTTGTGTGTAAACCAAACCTTAATTCCCATCCTATTTAATTTTTGATAGTTTGGACTAGACCTCTTCCTTTCACTAATACACCGTGCACCTAACAGAAACATTTTAACATAAATGATTGCAGTTTCTAAAAAAATTAACATAGTTTCTTTTCCTCCTTTTTGCATTTTGCATTATTGAATTATTACAATTTTATAAGGAAATTATATAATGGTATTTGAATTATGTCAAATTTATGTAAATTTATACATTTTAAAAGACACCCTTTATAGTAAAAGAGTGTCTTTTAAATTTATTTTTTTAATTATAATCTTCTGTACTTAATTCAGGATATGTAAATATTTTTCCACCTTCTGATACTTGTCCATTTGGAAAATGTGTATCATTAAAATTCTTTGAACCTCTTAAAAAGTATCTAGAATATGTACTTTTTGGAACAATTCCATTTCCAATTATTGTTGGATCATCCCAAGTAACATCTACCGCATACCATGCCCCATTTATTTGAACATAGTTCCAAGCGTGTGCTTCTGTTTCTCCTGCCGAATTTGTTCCTGTTCCTACAACTTCTACACATGGTATTCCTACTGCATCCATTAAATATTTAAAAGCATCTGCATATCCTTCACAAACAACGCTTTTTTCCACTAGTGCACCATATATATTTCTAGTATTTGGTCTATTTAATGTATCATCATATTCCATATGATCTATTAGTAAATCATGTATTTTTTTAATTTTTGTATATGTATCATCTGCACTTGTTTGTTCAACAACACTACTTTTTATACTTTCTAATTTTGCTAAAGCAGAGTCTACTTCACTTTTATTTGAATATTCGTCAATCAAATAATCTGTTCCAGCCACTGGCTCAATCGTTGTTGTATAAGTAGTTCCAAACAAATTAGTTCTAGAATAAATCATCAAAACCATATTTGTCACGTCTATATAATAAACTTCAGGATAATCTAATGAAAATGCATCTAATGCTGATTGATAAGATATATTTAATTTAGTTTGTCCTTGTTCTTCATTTAATACACTATTAAACTCATCTCCAAAATCTAATGTTGCGGTTCCGGTTTTTATATTTTCAATATTATCTTCTAATTTAGAATATATCTTTTTTGCATTATCATCTAATTGATTATAATAATATTTATATTTTCCTGTAGTAGTTTGTACATTGGTTGACTCATTGTTCGTGTCTAAAGGTAAAACTTGAGCATCATCAGTAGATTGTTTAATAGGTTCTATAGGTTTTATTGTTTCATTTAAATTTTCATCAGTAGCTACTATCTCAGAGACAATACTCTCGTCTCCTACATAAAAATAATAATAAGCAATATAACCAAGTCCACCTATTATCACTAATATTATTAATGTCAAAATAAAACTAAAAAAATTTTCCTTCATGTATTTTTCCTTTCATTTTTTACATATTCTATTTAATTATACCATTTATTAAATAGTTTTGTATATAGTATTTTTTTCAATAAATACATATTTTTATACATTTTTGAAAATACTATATTTAAATATTTTCCAATAAATGAGGTTAAACAATGAACTTTAATAAATTTAAACAATCTATTTTTAATTTAATAAATTACACACCACCTAAAAATAGTTATAATTTTAATTTAAATAATTCTACATCTAAAAATATTATTTCTAATACAAATAAGAAAATATCTGCTTCTTTAAAAGAAAATAAGAATTATATTGATTTTAAATATAACACATTAATAAATAGTGACATTATAATTAGAGATTTTAAACTTGTAGCAGGTGGTAAGCTATATCCTGCTTTTATAATATACATTGATGGTATGGCAGATTCTACATTAATTAATGACTTTATATTAGAGCCTTTAATGCTTAGGAATCGTGCAAATATGCATAAATTCCATTGTTTAAGGACAAAAAATAAAGGTAAAAAAGTTTTAGTTGAAAAACATTCTAATAACTTATCTTTTGAAATAGAGCAGTCATTACTACCTCAAAATGCTTTAGAAAAAGAAACCGATTTTAGTAATATATTTAATGCAATAAATATGGGGAATTGTATTCTTTTTGTCGATACTTTATCAGTTGCTTTTAACTTAGATGTTAAAGGCTTTAAGCAAAGAAGTGTAGACTCTCCTAATAATGAAATAGTTATAAAAGGTCCACAAGAAGCTTTTGTTGAATCTATAAGAGTTAATACTTCACTATTAAGACGTGCTACAAATACAGAAAATCTTGTTATTGAAAATGTATCTGTTGGTAAACTTAGTAACACTGCATGTGCTATTTGCTACCTAAAAAATATAGCCAATACTGAACTTATTGCAGAAGTAAGATATAGATTAAATAATTTAGATATAGATTCACTATTATCTACCGGTCAACTGGAGCAATTAATTTGCGAGGATACAAAATATAGTATTCCTCAATTACTTTCTACCGAAAGACCTGACAAAGCCGCAAAAAATTTATTTGGTGGAAGAGTAGTAGTTTTAGTTAATGGAAATCCTTATTGTCTTATTATGCCCGCTACTATATCAGATTTTATATCTTCTCCGGAAGACACAAATTTAAAACCCGTTTTTGCAAATTTTTTAAAATTTTTAAGATTGCTTTCTATTGCTATTACTCTATTACTTCCTGCTGCTTATATCGCAATTGTTGGATTTCACCAAGAATTGCTACCAACTGAATTACTATTTTCTATATTAGCATCAAGAGAAAATGTTCCTTTTCCAGTTATATTTGAATTACTAGTTATGGAGATTTCTTTTGAGCTAATAAGAGAAGCAGGTCTTAGAGTTCCTTCTCCAATTGGTCCTACAATTGGAATAGTTGGTGCTTTAGTTTTAGGTCAAGCAGCAGTAAGTGCAAGTATTGTAAGTCCATTTTTAATAATAATAGTTGCAATTACTGGTATAGCCTCTTTTGCAATTCCTGATTTTTCATTTGGTTTTCATATTAGAATAACACGATTTATTTTTATTTTTTTAGCATATTTAGCAGGATTTTTAGGTATAGCTATAGGTTTATATATTTATTTTGCAATATTGTGCAGTATAAAATCATTTGGTGTTTTATATATGAGTCCATATGCTCCAAATACCAAAACTGCTAAGACAAACAATTTTTTTGTTTTACCAACTTGGATGCAAGAAGTCAGACATGCTTTTCTTCATCCTAAAAAAGCAAAAGCTCAAAATAATATTAGTATGAAATGGAGGCATCCTAATGGATAATACAAAGCTTGGCAATTTTGAAGCAATTGCTTTAATACTTATTATTACAATTAACCATATTATTTTAAATTTTTCCAAAACTATAATTTCAAGAACTGGTTCAGGATCAGCTTTAAATATTTTATTTGTAGGTATTTTGTTGTTACTATTTGTTGAATTATTACTTTTTTTATTTAAGCATTTTCCTAAACTTGACATATTAGATATTTCAGAATATTTAGGTGGAAAAACTTTAAAAATTATAACAGGGATTTTATTTATTGGATATTACATTGTATTTGCAAGTATTTTATTAAGGAGCTTTTCCGAAAACCTAAAAATAATATATTTAGATAAATTACCAATTACAATTATTATAATTATTTTTATTATTGCAATTACTTATGCAAATAAACTAGGATTTAGTGTAATTTCTAAAGTTAATATGCTTTTTCTTCCAATAATAGCTTTTTGTATGCTATTTGTTTTCCTAGCTAATATAAAAAATTATAATTTATCAGGAATATTTCCTCTTCTAGGTAATGGAGCACAATCCACATTTATATTAGGACTTAGTAATTTATTTGCATTTTCTAGTATATCTATTTTATATTTTCTGCCTCCATTGGTTAAGGATAATTCATTTAGAAAAATCGCAAGGATATCAACAATATTATCAATTATATTATTCTTTTTAGGAATTTTTGCTTTTCTTTGTCTTTTTTCTTTTTTAAGAAATAGTGAAGAAATCATGGCATTATACTTAGCCTCTAGATATATAGAATTTGGAAGATTTTTTCAAAGATTAGATGCAGTATTTCTACTTATATGGACAATAGGTGTTATCTCATATTTATGTATAATTACATCTCTTTCTATAAATATATTTAAAAAAATAAGCAATATAACAAATTCTAAAGCTCTTGTTTATTGCCTAGCTGGAATAATATATATAATTAGTCTTATACCTAAAAATATATCTCAAACCAATTATATAGAAATAAATATTTTTAAATATATTGTATTTATATTAATATTGGGCTATAGTTTATTTATTTTAATTTTTGCCAATATACGTAAGAGATTAGGAGGTGGCAAAAATAAAAAAACTTCGTAAAATTTTTTTAAATATTTTTATTATATTAATAATTTCTATCCTAATTTTTTCATTATCTGGTTGCTATAGTGCACAAAGTATTGATGATTTAACATATGCAATAGCACTTGGTATTGATAAAGGCGATCATAATAATTTAGCCATTACTGTTCAATTTACTTTTCCAAATGCTTCAGAAGGAGGTTCTGCCGGTGAAACAGCTCCAACAATTATAAATACAGTAGAATGTTCTTCAATTAATAGTGGAATAAGTCTTTTAAATAGTTATACAAGTAAAGAAATTAATTTATCACATTGTAAAATAATCGTTTTTTCAGAAGAATTAGCTACTTTAGGTATAGGCGAAGAAATTTTTACTCTTTCAAATCAAGTTGAAATACGACCTGACTCTAATATAATTATTTCTAAATCTTCTGCAAAAGAATATATAGAAAATTCAAAACCAGAACTTGAAAACTTAGTTGCTAAATATTATGAATTAACATCGTATTCTCAAGAATATGTTGGTTTTACTGAAAATATTACATTATCTGACTTTTTTAATAAATTAAATACAAATTATATAGAGCCAACTGCAATTTTAGGTAATGGAAAAAAATTAAATATACCAACTTCTAATAATTCTAATGACTCAAATGATGAACTTAATATTGTAGCAGGACAAATTCCTATTACAGAATATAATAGAGAGAGCGAATATTTAGGACTTGCCGTTTTTAAAGAAGACTCTATGGTTGGAGAACTAACCGCTATTGAAACAATGTTTCATTTAATTTTAACAAATAACTTTGAATCAGGAATTATTACTTTAAGTAATCCTTTAAAAGAAAATTCTACTATAGATGTAGCTTTATATTCTCATAAAGATACTTCTATAAAAACAGAACTTATAAATAGCTCACCTTTTTCTAGTATAGATATTAATTTGAATGCAAGATTATTATCTGTAGATCAGAACTCTGGTGATTTTGGTACAAAAGAAATTAAAGAATTAGAATCATTGATTAATTCATTTTTACAAAAATCGATTTTAAATTATCTATATAAAACATCAAAAGAATTCGAATCAGATATTGATGGAATAGGAAAAAATTTATTAACAAAATTTAAAACAATGGATGAATGGAATAATTATGATTGGTCAAATAATTATAAAAATACTTTTTTTGATGTAAATGTAAATACAAATGTTAAATCTAGTTTTTTACTTTCTAGTTAATGGAGGTACTTATGTTTTTTATAATTTTAATAATTTCTATTATAATATTTTTAAAGACATTAAGTTATGGAATTTATGAAATGAAAATAAATAATAATAAACCTGCTGGAATATCAATTATTTTTCTAGCTACTATTGTTTTGATTTTTGCCCCATTTATAACTTGGTTTAGATAAATTTATATAAAAAATCAGGAGTAAATAAAACTCAATTACTCCTGATTTTCTACTTGTTCATCTTCAATTATTCTTTCAAATGAAATTCTCTTTTCCTGTTTATTTGCTTCTATTACACGTATTTTTATACTATCACCTATTTTAAATACTACTTTTGTTCTTTCTCCAATTAAAGTTTTTCTATCTGGATCATATTCAAAATATTCATCACCTAAATTTTCAAATCTAATTAAACCTTCTACTGTATTTTCTAACTCTACAAATACTCCAAACTGTGTTACTCCAGATATTATTCCTTCATACTCTTCTCCAATCTTTCCTTCCATATATTCTGCTTTCTTAATATCTATACTATCTCTTTCAACTTGTGTTGCTACTTTCTCTCTTTCTGTTGATTGTCTTGCATCATCTTCTGCTATTTTTAAATATTCTTCTTTTTCTTCATCTTCCATCATGTAACTATTTTCTAAGTATTTTGAGATTATTCTATGAATAAATAAATCTGGATATCTTCTAATAGGTGATGTAAAATGGCAATAATATTTACTTGCAATACCAAAATGTCCTTTGTTTTCTGCATCATATTCTGCAACTTTTAAAGTCCTTAATATTAAGTTAGATACTATTTTCTCTTCTGGCTTGCCTTTTACCTCATCTAGTATTTTAGAAAATTCTGTTGGATATACTTTATCCTCTTTTACTTTAACTTTATAACCAAAATTAAATAACATTTTATTTAATTCTGTAACTTTTTCTAAATCAGGTTCTTCATGTACACGATATATAAATGGTGCTTTAAGCCAATAAAATTTTTCTGCAATTGTTTCATTTGCTGTAAGCATAAATTGTTCTATTATTTCATTTGCAAATGTCGTTTCATATTTGCATACATCGATTGCATATCCATCTTTATCTAAAGTTATTTTGCTTTCTGGAATATCTAAATTCAAATAACCTTTTTCCAATCTTTTGTTTTTTAAAATTAGAGCTAATTCTTCCATTAGTTTAAAATCATTTATATATTTTTCATATCTTTTCGTAACTTCTTCATCTGAATTATCTAATATTTTTTGAACATTTTTATAACTCATTCTCTCTGTTACATTAATTATTCCTTTATATACATCACTAGAAATAACATTGCCTTTTGGATTTATTTCCATACTAACTGATAAAGTAAATCTATCTTCACCAGCATTTAAACTGCATATCCCATTAGATAATTCTCTTGGTAGCATTGGTATTACTCTATCCAACATATATATACTTGTTCCTCTTATATATGCTTCTTTATCTAATAAAGTATTTTCTCTTACATAATAACTTACATCTGCTATGTGAACATCTAATTTATAATTTCCATTATCAAGTTTTTGTACACATACTGCATCATCTAAATCTTTTGCATCATCACCATCTATCGTAAAAATATCACATTTTTCTCTTAAATCAACTCTATTTTTTATATCTTCACTATTAATTGAAGTTCCATATTTTTTTGCTTCTTTTACTACTTCTTTAGGAAATTTATATGGTAAATCATAATCTTTTATTAATGAAAGCATATCTATTCCTGCTTCATTCACATTCCCAATAACTTCTATAATCTTTCCTTCAGCTTTTTTCCCTTTTTCAGGATATTTTAGGATTTTTACTAATACTTTATGATTATCTCTTGCCTTTCCAAAATTCTTTTTAGAAATAAAAATATCTCTACAAAGTTTTTTATCATCGGGTATAACAAATCCAAAACTTTTATTGTTTTGAAATGTTCCCACCAAAGTATCTTTTTCATGTTCTAATACTTTTAGTATTATTCCCTCTTCTCTGGCACCTTCTGATTTTTTCTTTTTCTTTACCAATACTTTGTCACCACTAAAAGCACCTTTTGTATCTTCTTTAGCAATATGAATTTCTTCATCTTGATTCTCTACTTTGACAAATCCAAAACCTTTTTGATGTCTTCTAAAAATACCTTCTACAATTCTATCGTTTTTTTGCATTTTATCCCTTCTTTATATTTATTTTTTACATACTAATAATATTTATTCTTTATATAATCTAAAAAAAGAACGCATTTAAGATAATAAAATACATCTTATGCGTTCTTTTAATTTATAATTTATAGCATAAATATAATTCCTAACACAACTGTTAATACTGCAAATACTATACCTAATATAATTGTCCATCTTTTTTGTTTTCCAGCTTTTGTTCTACCTTTATTTTTATCATAGAAATTATTTGTTTCATTACCTGTCATTGCACCAGATGCACCATTATCTTCTTTTTGTTGTACTAATGTTAATATAATTATTGCTGCTGCAACTATTATGTATATAACTATTAACACATATTTTAATATATCCATTTTGCTTTTCCCCCTGAATCAATCTTTTTAATAACTTTAAATATTCTAACATATATATTTTATAAAATCAAATATATTATTTATTTTTATCTTTTTTTAAATTTCCAAATATATTTTTAGCTCTTTTTTCTTTAGATACTAATCTATCTGTTACAACATTTTTTATAAGAATTCTTTTTAAAGTTTCTTCGTTTACATCTGCAATTAATGTTCCATCTTTTGCAATTGAAATTTTTCCAGTTTCTTCTGAAACTATTACTGCAATTGCATCTGATTCTTTAGATATTCCTATACCTGCTCTATGTCTTGTTCCAAGCTCTTTTGCTATATCTTGATCACTTGCAAGTGGAAGCATACATGC
The DNA here is from genome assembly GCA_944392175.1 of uncultured Clostridia bacterium. Classification (GTDB taxonomy): domain Bacteria; phylum Bacillota; class Clostridia; order TANB77; family CAG-508; genus Merdicola. The sequence goes on along the minus strand of CALXVT010000016.1, from coordinate 3,283 downwards.
AGCTGCCGTTATTCTATTATTACTTATTATAACTGCTCCATCATGAAGTGGTGTTTTTGGCACAAATATATTTGTTAATAATTGTGGTGATACTTCAGCATTTATAATAATTCCGGTATCTACTATATCTTTAATACCAATATCTCTTTCTATTACAATTAATGCACCTATTTGTCTTTTTGACATTTCTTCTGCTGCAATTACTATCTTATAAATATCTTCTTTAGTCTTAGTTTCTATATCTTCTGTAAATCCAAAGAACTTTCTCATTTTACTAGTTCCTAATTGTTCTAATGCTCTTCTTATTTCTGGCTGGAAAATAATTATTAGTGCTAAAATTCCCCAGCTAAGAACAACCTTATCTAATATTGCATGCAATATATTAAGTCTAAGCACACCACTAAGCCATGTTATTATTAATAATAGTATTATTCCTTTAAGTAATTGCCATGCTCTAGAGTCTTTTGCAATTTTCAATATTTTATATACTAAAAATAAAACTATTCCAATATCAATTATAAATAATATTAAATCTAAAGGATGTTCCCACATTGCTACAATTCTATCTAAAATATTGATTTTATAAAATTCTGCAATTCCTGCCATTATATCATCTTTCATTTTAATCTCCTATTACATTCCTATAAGGTAAAATACTAATGTTCCACCTACACTCATAACCATTAATACAGCAAGTATACCTGCTATAACTTTTACAGCTAATTCGCCTTTATTTCTTTTAACTTTTTTAGCTTCTTTTGGCATAATTTTACCTCCTAATATATTAATTATATTTATTCTTAACTTAAAAGTGGCAATGTCTTTTTCCCTTGCCTACTATAGTTTAACACACTTTATTTTTTTTGTAAATATAAATTTATGGTAAACTTTATTATCATTTAGAACAAAAATTACACTCTTTAAAGTTATAGTTTAATATCTTCTAAATGTATTTTTTTTATATCAATAAGAAAGGCATTTCGCAGGGCTACTCTCTGAAGCAACGGCGAAATACATGTCACTCGCTTTGCTCGGACGGTCCAATGTAGCCTAACCTTGTTGTATACGTAAAAATCTGGCGATTTTTCCTATACAATAAAAAAGACAAGTATTAAATAATACTTGTTTTTTTAAAATTTTAGGAACGTCCCCATTTTCCTATTCTATATCATTTTGATATTTTTTTATCATTCTAAATTCTAATATTACACCAATTATAAATAATATAATATCTATCATAGAAATTATTACATAAACTTCTTTTTGCACCTTTTCAACTTGTGCTACATACTCACTTTGTTGCTGAATTGCTTGCGTCTTTTCTTCATCTGTCATATTTTCTGATTCATTTATTATTTCTTCAGAATTTGATTTACTTTCTTCTAATCCCATAATAATTAACGAATAATTAATTACATTTCCAAATGAAACAAAAATCATTAATATTATGTAGAAAATTATAATATTTCTTTTAAATTTCCACTCATTTCCTGCATCCAATTTCTTTTCTTTAAAAATATCAGATGTTGCAAGCTTAGATGGTATATATATTAAAACAGCCATCATAACTATAGAGAATATTGATGAAATCAACATATTTATATGGCCTGATAATATGTTATATATTACTGCAAAAATTATTGTTAAAATTATATAATATAATATAAATCTCCAAATAAATCCCCAAGTCATTTTTCCAGAAGTTTTTAAGTCTTTTTCCATTGTTTATCCTCCGTATAATTCATAAAATTTATATTGATATTATATTCTGTTTACAAATCCATGTCAAACTAATTCTTTAATCAAAATTTAAAATAAAAGTCGTTTTTTTTTTTATGTAAGTCATGATATAATATGCTACGTAATCATAGTACATAAAAAAAGAATATGAAAGGAGGATTAATTCATTACTCTTTTGTATCAGCTGTTAAAATAGGAACTCGTAAACATTGCATGTAATATAAGGAGTTTTTTATGAATCAAAAAGAAAAAAAAGCATTAAAAGTATTGGCAAATTGTGGATTGCAGTTAGAATACGAGCATGTCAATCCAGCAGAATTAATTAGCGAACTTAAAAATCTTCCTACTGGAGAACATATAATAATTGAGCTTGCGTTTGGTTTTATAGATGATTGTCGCGACATTGAAGGATGTGCAACAAACTTGCATATATCCATTGAGAGAGCAAACGAATTGTTATCGTCTGCCAAAAAAATATTACTATCACAAAAAGATAACTTCTATCATCCAAATATATCTTTCATTAAAGATTATCAAGATGAAATTTGCGTACTTGAAAATTTAAATATTCGCTCATATAACGCTCTGATACGAGCTGGTAAGAAGTATATAAGTGATATTGAAAAAATGTCAATTGGTGAACTGTTAGAACTCCCTGGACTTGACGAGCAAGATTATACGCTAATCTTGCAGGAATTGAAAAAATATAAAAAAAGTAATAAATAACTTAATTCTCTTTAAATTCTTTTTAAGCGGTGGGAAATGCAATCTCCCCACCGCTTTTTCTTTTTTGTAATATATTTTGCTAGTCCAAAGTTTAATTTTCCTTATCTAACAAATCTTTAATTGTATGCCATGCTAAAACCGCGCATTTAACTCTTGCAGGCATATTAGAAACATTTTTAAATGCTATAGCATCTTCTAATTTTTCAAGCTGGCTATCTTCTTTTATTTCTCTTTTAATCATTCCAATAAAAGTATCTATAATTTCTAATGCCTCTTCTTTTGTCTTACCAATTAAAGTATCTATCATAATAGAAGTAGATGCTTGTGAAATAGCACAACCATGACCAGTAAATGCTAAATCTTCTATTACATCACCATTCATTTTTATTTCTAATTCTATTTCATCACCACAACTTGGATTATGTCCCATCTCGCATTTATCTGGATGATCTAATTTTCTTTTATTGTGTGATGCCATACTATGTTCCATAATTAAATCTGTATAAACTGAATCTAAATTATCCATTAGTCCATTCCTTTCTTAAACTTTTTAAACATCAAAACGAAATTATTTTTCATCTATTTATTGTAAAAAAAGAATTGTGCTTTTGGCTAGGCAAACAAACAAGAAAACCGGAAGCGTACTATTTGTACGATGAGGATTTTCGAAGTGCAGTTTAACGACGCCAAAACGAAATTATTTTTTAACACTTCTCCATTTTTTAAACATATCATTAGCCTTATTAAGTGCCATTATTAATCTATCTATATCTGCTTTAGTATTATAGATATACATACTTGCTCTACATGTTGCAGG
>CALXVT010000015.1 GCA_944392175.1 uncultured Clostridia bacterium | reverse complement strand
AATCGGTTATAACAATATAGAGTACTCAAAGTATATATTTTTCAAAAAAGTGTGACATATGATTGACTAACCTACAATATGTCTAGAAGAATATCTAAAATAATTATTGTAAAAAACATTAATTTTATATATAATGTTGCAAAAGGAGCGGTTGCTATGGAAAATAAAAAAATAAATTTAATATTATTTATAGTATTAATAATAATTGTAGTTGCAATAGTTTTTTTAATCGGAAAATATAATGAGGAAATAGCAGAAAAAGCAAAAGATATTATAGAAAATAATATTGCCCCAGCATTAGCAGCAGAAGAACCAGAGATTAATATTGTACCAACATTAGAAGATAAAATTAATGGTAACACAATGTGGTGTGGATCATTTCAATTAGCATGGACAGATTTTAAAGATAATATAGTTAAACAAGATATAGAATTTTCGCCACAATTGGAAATGGTAAAAAATTTGAACACATCAGAATTTAATACTGATATGATATCATCAGATGACTATTATATTAAATCTGGAGTAATGACAGGAGGACTTAAAGAAGAAATAGAAAATGCACTTAAAGAAAAATTTGATTATACTAGTAATTTCTTAAATCAATTCAATTGGGAAGAAAGTAACGGAATAAGATATTTTGCGTATGCAATGCTTAATAAGAAATTTGAATTTAATCAAGCTTTTGATGATTTAAATAAAGGTAGCTTTGCGGGAAAAGGAACAGATACTAAATATTTTGGATTAAATGCTAATATGAATGAAGGAGCTAGAAGCCAAGTACAAGTTCTTTATTATAACAATGAAAATGATAAAGCAATTTTATTAGAAACTAAACAAGGTGATGAAGTAATCATCGCTATGACTAATAAAATGAAGAATTTTAATCAAGTTTATGAAAAAATAACTACAGAAAGTAAAAATTATCAAGGAAATAAAGCGCTAACTGATGTAGAAGAATTAAAAATTCCAAATTTAAGTATTGATACAGAAAAAGAATTTACAGATTTAGAGAATAAAGAATTTGAAGATATAGACGGAAATAAAATGAAAATAGACAAAGCACTACAAACAATAGATTTTAGTTTGGACAAAACGGGAGGACAGGTAGTAAGTGAAGCTGGAATGAGTGTACAGCAAAATGGAATAGAAGAACTAGAAGATATAAGAAATTTTAATTTTGACAAAGAATTTGTAGTATTTGTTAGAGAAAAAGATAAAACTTTACCATATTTTGCTTTAAATGTTTCAGATATAGAAGATTTTCAATAATAGTAAAAAAGGCCTACATATAGTTGTAGGCCTTTTACGTTGACATAATTTCGAAAAGATAATATAATAGGCATTGTAACAGGTTGATTAAAAAAAGCAGAGGTATTATAGGAGGTTAAGATATGATAAAACTTTCAGAGCTTGCCAAAAGAGATTTTGAACGGTTAAAAAGGACTTATATCTTTTTCGAAGAAGATGGGAGAGTAGTAGATTTATATCCTATTATAGAAAAAGATCTTACAGGTAAAAAAGTGACAATGATTTTTGTTCCAAAGAGCTTGGGAGAATCTGTTATTTTGGAACCGGAAGATTTAATATGGGCTGATCCTAGAGGACGGGATTTTGATTTTTTTATAAATCCATCAAGTGGTTTAAAAACGAATAGGTTATTTACTCACCTTGAAGTAGGCGAAGAATTATCTACTTTGTTAGATATTGAAATCGGACAAAGAAAACTTGCTAAAGAGTTTTCTTTGCAGGAACTTAAAAAGATATACTTTTATGCTAATGGAAGTATATATCCTGCAACAGATGAAAATGATGAACCTACAACGGAGTCTATTAAAATATATAACATGGTATCAGAAGACTTTGAAAAGCCTGAACTTGTGGCGCGTGCATACTTTTTAGGTGATGGCGATAACTTCATCGAAGATGCACCAACTGAAGTTTGGCCAATTTTAAAAGAATTGGCTCACAAAGATGATTAAATAGAAACTAACCTCTGCTAGTTCCCTCATAAATTCAAAAAAGAATTTATGGGGGAAATCTTTTGTCAAAAAATAAAATATGATAGAATATATTATGTAAGAAAAACAATAAAATTTTAGTGAAAAAAGAAAGGAAGAAAAATGACTACAAGCAAATTATTACTATTAGTAAAAATACTATTAGCAATAATATTAATTGGAACAATATGTGCTGTAATATTAATTGTATATTTATTTAAAGGTGATGTTAAAGCCAGAGTTCCAGGATATATGAAAGATGAATATAATATTTCTAAAGAAGAAGTGGAGAATAGACCAGTTTATACAATAACTCCAAAAAATGGAGTTACAAATGAATTAGTAATAATGTATGTTCATGGTGGTTCATATGTAGGAGATTTAGAAAAAGAACATTGGAAAACTTGCTCTGATATAATAAATCAGTTGGGTTGTACAATAATAGTGCCAGATTATCCACTTACACCAAAATATAATTATAAAGATACAATCAATATGATGGAAACTTTATATAAACAAATAATAGAAAATATAAATCCATCCAATTTTGTTGTAATGGGAGATTCAGCAGGAGGCGGTTTATCACTTGCTCTATTAGAAAAAGTAGGAGAAGAAAATATACAAATGCCAAATCAAACAATACTAATTTCTCCTTGGTTGGATGTAAGATTAAACAATCCAGAAATAGAAAATGTAGAACCAAATGATCCTGAACTTAATAAATCTGCATTAAAATTATCGGGAGAAAACTATGCAGGAAAAGACGGAATAGATAGTTATCTAGTAAATCCGTTAGATGGTCCTTTAGATAAATTAAAAAATGTTTCTATTTTTACAGGAACAAATGATATTTTAAATCCAGATGTAAAGATTTTACAAGAAAGAGCTAAAAATGTTGGAACAACAATAAATGTTTATGAAACAGAAGGTGCAACACATGTATGGTTATTATATAAATATAAAGATAAAGAAAATGACACATTAGTTCAAGAACCATATAATCAAATGATAGAATTATTAAAAAATAATTAATTGGAGGCTATTAATGAGAAGAAAAGAAAGAAAAGAATTGATGTGGAGAAAATTAGATAATTCAGCAAAAATTTTTCCTCTATCATCTAGTAAAAAATACAGTAGTGTGTTTAGAATATCTGCTGTAATGAAAGAAAAAATAAGCCCTAGATTATTAGAAAAAGCAGTAAATAGAGCTTTAGAAAAATATGAATTTTTTAAAGTAAGATTAAAACAAGGATTTTTTTGGTATTATTTTGAATACAATGATAAAAAAATAGTAATAGAAGAAGAAAAGGATTATCCATGTAAATATATAGATCCAGCAACAAATAATGATTATTTATTTAAAGTTACATATTTTGATTCTAAAATAAATATAGATATTTTTCATTCATTAACAGATGGAAATAGTGGAATACAATTTTTTAAAGAAATTGTATATCAGTATATAGAAATTGCTCATTCAAATGATTTTAAAAATAACTTAAGAACCAGCAGAAAAATAGATGTTAATGTAGAAGACAGTTATTTAAAAAATTATAACAAAAAAGCTAAAAGTAATGAGATAAGTAAAAAAGCATATTTGCTAAAGGGAAAAAAGATACCATTTGAAGCTGTTAGAGCTACACACGAAGTAATTAATTTAACAGATTTAAAAGAGCAAACAAAAATAAAAAATGTTACTATGACACAATATTTAACAGCAGTTTTAATACAAGCTATATATAAAGGAAATATGAAAAAACAAAAAAATAATCGACCAATAAAAATATGTGTACCAGTAGATTTAAAAAAATATTTTAAATCTAAAACTCTAAGTAACTTTTTCTCATATATAACCGTTTCTGCTGATGTAGATGAAATAGATTTAGATAATTTTGATACTATTTTAAAATTGGTAAAAAATGATTTTGAAGAATTATTAAAACCAGAAGAAATATCTAAAACAATGTCATTAAATGTAAAACTGGGAAATAATTTCTTTATAAAAATTATTCCATTGTTTTTAAAGCAGATATTTGTCAGATTAAGTTATTTAGAAATTAGAAAATATACAACAACGACATTTTCAAATATAGGAAGAATTGGTATAATTGCAGAATATCAAAAATATATAGATCAGTTTTTATTTTTAATTGCTCCAGAACGAGTAGAAAAAATAAAATGTTCAACTTGTTCTTTTGAAGACAAAATGTTTTTTACATTTACATCTGTTTTAAGAGATATTAATGTAGAAGATAAATTTGAAAAAATATTAATAGAGCAAGGAATTAAAGTAAAAAGAGAAAGTAATGGTGTGTAATATGTTATATCCAAAATTAAATCATGTAAAAAGAAATAATATAATTTTAATAATTAGTATCGCAATTTCAATAATTTTAATTGATGTGTTGTTATTAATAAATGTTTTAGTAGACAAAACAAATCATTGGTCATTATTATGTGTAGCTGGAATTTTATATGTATATGGAACAATTATATATACTAAAAAAAGAAATATAAATATAGCATCAAATGTTTTTGTACAATGTTTATTAGTTTCACTTTTAATAATTGCAATAGATTACTTTATTGGTTTTAGTGGTTGGTCTTTAAATGTTTCAATACCAATAGTAGTAATAGTAGCAAATTCTACATTAATGATTTTAACAATAGTAAGTAGAAAAAGATATATGAAATATGCAATGTATCATGTTTTAACATTTTTATTTAGTATGATTCCATTAATTTTGATGTTTATGGGAATTATACAAAACAAAGTTTTAACTATTGTTTCTTCTAGTATTGCAGCTTTTTCACTATTACTAACAATCATTTTATGTGGTAGAGCTATGTGGATAGAAACAAAGAAAAGATTACATATGTAATAATAAATATAACAAAATTAAAAAAGAACCTTAATAATATTTAGTTCATAAAATGTCATAAGTAGGTGAGTTTATGAAAAATATTATTAAGGTTTTTTACATATTATGTATTTGTATTTTAGTTTTATTAGAATTAAAAATAGAAATTTATGCAATAGAACCTTCTGGTAGAACATATGAAGGAATAGATGTTAGTGGATGGCAAGGGGAGATTGATTTCGAAAGAGTAAGAAATAGTGGAATTGAATATGTGTACATAAAAGCATCAGAAGGTTCTAATAGTATAGATCCATACTTTAGCAGAAATTATAGAGAAGCTAAAAGAAATAACTTAAATGTAGGTTTTTATCATTATGTTACAGCAAGAACTGTTCAAGAAGCAGAAGAAGAGGCATCACATTTTGCTAAAACAATTGCAGGTACATCTCCTGATTGTAAATTGGCAATGGATTTTGAAGTGTTTGGAAATTTAACTACTGAAGAAATAAATGAAATATCTTTAAGATTTTTAGAAAGTACACAGAGATTAACAAATAAGGAAATGATAATATATAGTGATACATCAAATGCACGAAATATTTTTAGCAAGGAAATAGCTGACAAATATGAATTATGGATTGCACAATATGGTGTAGAGGAGCCGTCTAGTAATGGTAAATGGAATACATGGGTGGGTTTTCAATATACTGATACTGGAAGAGTTGATGGAATTAATGGAAATGTAGATAGAAATAAATTTACAGAAGATGTGCTTTTAAGTAATACAGAAGTGATACCTGATACAACTAAGCCTGAAAACACAGATGAAAATAGTAATTCATATATAAGTTACAGGATAAGAAGAGGAGATACTTTATATAAAATTGCACAAAAATATAATACAACGGTTAATGAAATAGTAAAAATAAATAAAATTCAAAATCCAAATAAAATTTACATAGGGGATACATTATTAATTCCAACTAAGAACAATACTGTTTCTACAGGAAGTGATAATACAAATAATACAATATATATTGTAAAGAGGGGAGATAATTTATGGAAGATTGCAAGACAATATAATACAACAGTTACAAATATTGTAAAAAACAATAATATTAGAAATCCAAATATGATTTATCCAGGACAAAAATTAATAATTTTTAGAGGAACAGAAAATATAAGATATAAATACTCAACATATATAATTAAGCGTGGAGATAATTTATGGAAAATTGCAAATAAATATAAAACTACTGTAAACACATTGGCTAGAATTAATGGCATACGAAATGTAAATAGAATATATATTAATCAAAAAATAAGAATACCTATTAATATAGAAGTTGGTAATTATGATTCTGGTCATAATTTATATACTGTAAAAAAAGGAGATACTTTATTTAAAATTGCAAGAATGTATAATGTAACAGTTCAACAAATAGCAAATTTAAATAGTATAAAAAATATTAACAATATTTATGTTGGCGAGGTTTTAAGAATATAGATTATTTTATAAACTCTTTTTCTTGACTAAATTTATTCATTATAATATACTAAAATCATACAAAAAAATAGGGGGCATATAAAATGCAAAAGAAAAAAGGATTAATTGTATTTTTATTTATTTTAGTATTAATGATTGTTATGCAAAATTCAATTTCTTATGGGATGGATTTGAGTTTTGCTAAGATAGATTTTCAAGATGCGGAAAAAGGCATAATATATATTGGAATAATAGGAGTAATAGCTTTACAAACTCTTATTTCAATAATATTAGCTGTTTCTTTATATAAAAAAAGCAAAGAATTAGATGAGGTTTATTATGAAGAGGGTAATAATGTTGTAGAACAAATTACAAAAGAAAAGAAAACTCAAGTGGAAGATGAGCCAGTTGCTGTTAAAAAGTTGAAGGAAGAAGCTTTAGAAGAACATCCTAAAGCTGTTCAAGAAATGGAAGACAAGAAAAAAATTGAAGAAATACAAAGAAATAATAAAGAGTTAGAAGAAAAAATTTCTAATTTAGAAAATAAGATATTAGAAGATAAAAAAGAAAATGAAGAAGCAAAAGAAGATAAAGTGACTCAAAACACAATGAATTTTAGACATCAAAAAGCTTTAGATGAATTTTATAAAAATGCTGAAGAAATAGAAGAAACAGGAAAAATTGAAAGAAAAGCAAGAAACAAAGGAAAGCATTCTATGTAAAGAGGAAATTTAATATGAAAACGAAGGAAAAAGTTATAATTATAGTATGTTCATTAGTAATTGGAATAATTAGTTATTTATTATTTTTTCAAGGGTATTATTCCTTAGATACATATAGGATTGAATCACAAGGATATACGGATTATGCTTTGAAGGATGCTTATATTAGAGATGGAAGATTATTTCTAGCATTAATAATACGGACCGCTGGGACTTATTAATCCACCTTATGAAATTACTTATTTTATTGCATTAAGTCTTGCGGTTCTTATTTGTTCAATAATTGTGCTAAAATTGTATGAAATTATTCAGTACTATAAAAAAGTTGAAAAAAAAGGATTAAAAATTTTAATGTTTTTAATTAGTTTTTTATATGTTTTTAATTTTATGCAAGTTGATGTTATGCAATTTATTGAATCCTTTGCTATATCCATAAGTATTTTATTTTATGTATTATCAATTAAACATACAATTATAAAACAAAATAGAAAAAAGGGTTTTATATATGCTTTGCTTGGCGTACTATTTTATAATGGAACTATAACTGTTTATGTGGTTACAGCATTTTTGGTATGCTTATTAGAAAATAAAAAGTTAAATAAAGAATTTATTAAAAAAATATTGCCAGCGGCAGTAATTATAATTAGTGTTGCATTAATAAATATTCTTATAGTTCTTTTAGTACCATTTTTCACAAAATTAAATATGACAAACCGAGTAAATGGAATACTAACAAAGACACGATTAATTAGTAGATTAAAAAGAGTAATCGAAATATATACCAATAATTTAGGATTTTTTTATAATTATCTATGGTTTATTATTAATTTTATTCTAATTATTATTGTATTTATTTATGGTATTAAATACAAAAAAGTAGATAAGTCTATAGAATTATTTGTATTATTTAATGTATACGCATTAAGTAATATAATAATGATTCCGTTCAGTTTTATGGGAAGAACAACTTTACCTATTGGTGAATGTATAAGCGCATTATTTATTTATATATTATGTAATACTAATATATATGAAAAAACTAAAATTTTTAGGACTTTGATTACTATTATATTAATATCATATTTTATAGTTAATATTATTAATACATTTGATAAAACTAAAGATTTTAAATATTCAAACGAAATAGATAAAAATTTTGTTAATAGAATAGAGACAGAAGTAGAAAAAATAGAAAATAAGGGGATTGAAGTCAAAAAATATGCAATATATTATACATTAAATGGAGATAGGTTAAGAGAAAGAAAATATTCAGATATTGTTATTAGAAATTCATGTTATTTATTAGATAGGAATTTTAAACAATTATTAGCTACTTATATGGATGAAAGTGATAAATTACAAAAAGTGGTTGCAGATAAGAAAATAGTAGATGAAAATTTTGAGAATCCAAGTGATGAAGAGATACAAATTAAATATATTAATGATGTATTATATGTTGTTGTTGATTTGTAAAAGCAAGAGTATTAAAAATACTTTTGCTTTTTTAGTGTTCAATAAAAATCTGCCGATTTTGCAAATATAACAAGGTTAGGATACCTATGTATAGACAAGCAAATCAAGAGATTAGTTTTTCGCAATTGATATGAAAAAACAATTGACAAAATGCATTTATTATTTGCTAGCACATTACTAAAATTAAATTATAAAAAAGAAAATCAAGTATATTATGCCAACACTTGAATGAATAAATACAGGTTTACAATATTACAAAAATGTTATATAATATGCCTAGTTTAAAAGTAGAAAGGGAGATTTTAATGGAAAATAATAATCAAGAAGTAGATATAAATCAATTAATGAAAGTTAGAAGAGAAAAATTAGATGAATTAAGAAGTAAAGGAAAAGATCCATTTGCAATTACAAAATATGATAGAACAGAAACAGCAGGTCAAATAAAAGCGAATTTTGATGAATATGATCAAAAAGATGTATCTGTTGCAGGAAGAATTATTGCAAAAAGAATAATGGGAAAAGCATCTTTCTGTACTATACAAGATAGTGATGAAAAAATACAAAGTTATGTAAGCATAAATGACTTAGGAGAGGAAAGTTACAAAGCATTCAAAACATATGATATAGGTGATTTTATAGGAATAAAAGGTTTTGTTTTCAAAACAAAAACAGGTGAAATTTCTGTACATGCTAAAGAAGTAACACTTCTTTCTAAATCATTAAGACCATTACCAGAAAAATTTCATGGATTAAAAGATCCAGATTTAAGATATAGACAAAGATATGTAGATTTAATTGTTAATCCAGAAGTTAAGAAAACTTTTGAATTAAGAAGTAAAATAATAAAAGAAATAAGAAATATTTTAGATGAAAAAGGATTTTTAGAAGTAGATACACCAATGCTTAATACAATTTCTGGAGGAGCTACAGCTAAACCATTTATAACACATCATAATGCATTAAATATAGATATGTATTTAAGAATTGCAACAGAATTAAACTTAAAAAGATTAATTGTTGGTGGATATGATAAAGTTTATGAAATGGGTAGAATATTTAGAAATGAAGGAATGGATATAAGACATAATCCAGAATTTACTTCTATAGAATTATACGCTGCATATCAAGATTATAATGATATGATGGATATAACAGAAGAATTATTTTCAGAAGTTTCAAAAAGAGTATTAGGAACAACTAAAATAACATATCAAGGACAAGATATTGATTTGACACCAAAATTTAAAAGAATTACAATGATAGATTCTATTAAAGAAGTAACTGGAATAGATTTTAATACTATTAATACAGATGAAGAAGCTGTAGCTTTAGCAAAAGAAAGAGGAATAGAAATTCCTGATAAAACAAAGGAAACAAGAGGCGATGTTGTCAGCTTATTCTTTGATGAATATGTTGAGGAAACATTAATACAACCTACATTTGTATATGATTATCCAGTAGAAATTTCACCACTTGCAAAAAGAAAACAAGCAGATCCAAGACTTACAGAAAGATTTGAATTATTTATAGGTGGTAGAGAATATGGTAATGCATTCTCAGAATTAAATGATCCAATTGATCAATATGAAAGATTTAAAAAACAAGTTGAAGCAAGAGACGCTGGTGATGATGAAGCAGGAATGATGGATGAGGATTACATTAATGCACTTGAGATTGGTTTACCACCAACAGGAGGTTTAGGAATAGGAGTAGATAGATTTGTAATGTTATTAACAGATGCTGCATCAATAAGAGATGTATTATTATTCCCAACAATGAAACCTTTAAATTAATAATTATATTAAGGAGGAAATAGAATGCATAAAGAAGATATTGAAATGGCCAAAAAGGCTAGACTTAATTCATATTCTCCATATAGTAATTTCTTAGTAGGTACTACTCTTAGAACTAAAAGTGGAAAATTATATACCGGATGTAATATAGAGAATCATGGAATACAAGGAATTTATGGTGAACGTACAGCTTTTGCAAAAGCACTTTCAGAAGGTGAAAGAGAATTTGAAAGTATAACCGTTGTAGGAGCTAAAAAAGGCGAGGAACCAATTGAAGAATGTATGCCTTGTGGATATTGTAGACAGTTTATGAGCGAATTTGTGGATGATGATTTTAAAATATATACATTGGATGGAAATAAAGTAAATGAATATACAATGAAAGAAATATTACCATACGGATTTAAAATATAGAATTATATATGAAAGAGATAGACTTTATATTTATAAAGTCTATCTCTTTCTATAATTAATAGATAAATAAGAAAGTAGGTTTATAATTTCCTATATAATTATATTATCAAAAAAACAATTATATATATCAAGTTATATTATTGCACTTATGAAATAATACACAGAGGTAAATATAAAGATTTAATAAAAAATGTTTTATTTTAATATAAAATATGATATATTAAAATAAATTTACAAAAGAAGTTGGAGGAAACACGAATGAGCAAAGAAGATAAAGATTTAATTGTTGTAAAAAAGAATATATTTAGTAGAATTCTTAGTGCTTTAATAAATGGACTAAAAGGATTATTTAAAGTAAAGCCAGATAATACTGAAGAACTAGCTAAAGCACAGAAAAGAATAGAAAATTTAGAAGATGAATTAAAAGAAATGGAAGCTGAAGAAAAAAGATTAGATAAAGAAGCTCAAAAAGAAGCAGAAGCTGAAAAACAAGCAGAAGCTGAAAAACAAACTGAGGCTCAACAAAATCAAGAAGAACAAAAGCCACCTATTATCGAAGATATAAGCTTACATTTAAAAGATATGGTACAAGATTGGACAAAAGAAGATAGTGTACAAATTGGAAACAAAAAAGTTGATTTTAAAGAAAAAATTGCTCCAAATGGAAATAAAAATTCATATTATGCAATTAATGGAATAGAAGTATTATCTATGGTTGAAAATGAGATGTTTAAACATACAAAATTAGTTAATTATCATTTTGATACAAAAATTGTTGATAAGTTTGGAGTCAAAATGAATGAAGAAGTAAGAAATCCAGATAAAGATTCTTATCAAGAAGAATATACGGATTATGAAAATAAAAGAAAATATACAAAAGAAGTAGGGCCAATAATCGATACAGACGAGAATGTTATAGGGAATTTTAAAATTATAGAAGAAACATATAAAGAGGGAGATACAAAGTTTTGCTAAAAAATTGAACAAAATATTAAAGATATAGAAAATGGACAAATGCATAAAATATATGAAGAACGTGTAAATAAGGAAAATAATAGTACGTATTATAAAAAAATAGATTGGAATATGGTATACAGGGAAACTATTGATGGAAAATCACAAGAAGTTATTGTAGAATTATTTGATAAAGAAGGAAATCTAATTGCTACATTTGATGCAGAGGGAAAGGAAATTTATGTACCTGAAATAAATATAGTAGATGGAAAAGAAGAAATTGATGAAGTGCCAAAGCCACTTCCGGGGATCGATAAATTCCCTAGTTATTTAAATGCAGCCCAAACTGATACAAAGGATTGGAGTAATCATACAAAATTTATTAAAGATATAGGTGTGGATTTTAAAGTTCCAGAAGATTATTTCATGGAATTTCCTTTAAATGACTCTACAATAGACATTGTAAATGAGGCAAGAAGCCAAATGAAACAAAAAGAAGAAAACAGACCAAGAATAGAAATGAAAGAACAAACAAAAGAAGATGATCCAAGAGAATAAAGGGAGAAAAATATGAAAAAGTTAAACAAATATACAAATTTATTAAATATATTTGAAATAATAATTATTGCTATAGCTATAATTATTAAAGATTTTATTATATATCAAAAAACTTTCTTATTTCTAGAAGTTAGTTTTTATTTAATATCAGCAATTAATATAATATTAGGTATAGCAAATTTAGCGGGTAAAAACTTACGAATAGGTTTTATACAAATAATTTTAGGAATTATTATGGCAATTGGATTTGGAATTTCCATAAATGGAGAAATAATAATTTTTATTTTTACAGCAATTATTAGTATAGTATTATCTATAATTAATCTAGTTTTCAATAAAAAATTAGAAGAATCTGGAAGTAAAGCAATTATAATATTTTTTGTTATTATAGCTATTATAGAATGTGGAATTATTTTAGTACCAGTCATTATGAATAACATAAATATAAATAATTTAGAAAATGCACTTGAAAAAATTAAAAAAGCTGAATATGTAAAAACATATACATATGAAACAGATGATGATAAAACAGTTTTTATAGATGAAAATGCGAATAAAATTGCAGAAAAAGATTATACTATTGCAAATTATGAAACAACTATAAAAATAGATAATAAAGATATACCATTAGGATTTGCAAAAAATAAAGATGGTAAATTATTAATTATTGATTGTAAAGGTGATATTCTTTTTGAATTGTGTTCAAATATATTCGGAGATGAAAATGATTCATATAAGGTTGCCTCAGACTTTTTTGGATACATTTTTAATAAGAAGAAATTTGGAATTCAATTTAGTGATAAAAATCTTGATTTTAATGAGGATAAAGCATATGAGTTTGCATTATATAGATATCAAATGAGTAATGTGCAAGATTTTGAAAATGATACAACTTCAGAATATATGTATTTTTGGAATTCAGGATATAATAATGACAAGGTTATTCAAATAGAATTAACTAATTTACCTTATGAAAATACTGAGCTTGCTAATACTTATTTAAATAATGTAAAATTAGAAGATTTATCGGCATCAAAAGATATTAATTTATATAATAATGCATATAATCTTATTCAAAAATTTTATACACATGAAAGAAATTATTATTTGATAGATCTTAAAACTAATAAAAGGATGAAATTAGATTGTGAAAATTTAATTTATTCACCTTATTATGATGAATCAAATAATCTAATAGAGAGAGTATTGCTATATACATATGGTGAAATACCTTTTTATGATGGTGAAAGTACGGGATATTTTGATTTTACAGGGAAAAAATATACAATACAAAATGATTATATAATACAAGATACAAGTGCAACTTTTAATATAATGCTAAATAAAAACAATAACAGAACTTATGCTGTAAATAAAGAAGTTGAACAATACATACTTGAATATCCATATTTAAAAGTATATAATAATTTTTATGTTATATATGATAAAAATTTAAATCAATATCAAATATTAGATAAAAATTTAACATTTTTAACAACATCAGCTGAACAGGAGCCGATTATTTTAGGAAGGAATTTATTTACTTGTGCACAAAAAAATAGTGATGGAATGATGCAATATAATAGCTACTATTTTGATGGGACACAAATTAAATTGATTTATTCAGGTTCTGGTATATTAAATGAATTTGCCAATAAATCGGTAGATAACATTGAAAGATATGATGATTCAATATATTCAAAAATAGGTATTATATATATTTCAGAATCAAGTGACGGGACTTTTGTTCCAGATACAAAATAGAAATTATAAACGAGGAGAGAAGTTTAATGTTTTTTATTCCAGGAGGAAGTAGTTATTTATATATTATATTATTAATAATGTTAGTGACAAATCTTATGTCAGGGGGATTTAATTTATTTAGTTTATTATTAAGCCTTCCAGGAGTTCTAATCGCAATAACATTTCATGAATATGCACATGCTTTAGCTGCAGTAAAATTAGGTGACGAAACTCCAAGAATGCAAGGAAGACTTAGCTTAAATCCATTATCACATTTAGATCCAATAGGAATAATAATGCTTATATTTGCACATATTGGTTGGGGAAAACCAGTAGAAATAAATCCTAGAAATTTTAAAGGTAGAGTTTCTATGAGTGCAGCAGAAGCAATAGTATCTGCTGCAGGACCAATAATGAATTTTATACTTGCAATAGTATTTTCATTAGTACTAGCAGCGCTCACAAAGTTTGTGCCATCAATATGGATATCCGCAAATGGAGTAGTTGGACTTATATTAGCAGATATTATAATGATAAATATTGGACTTGGAGTATTTAATTTAATTCCGTTACCACCATTGGATGGTTCGAAAATATTAGCACATTTTTTACCAATAAATGCAAGAAGATGGTTTATAGAACACCAAAACATTTTTTATATAGCATTTATAGTTATTTGGTTAACACCAATAGCTTCAAGAATAACATCACCAATTATTGGAGGAATTTCAGATTTTATATTAGGAATAGCTTTTGCAATATTCGGGATAGGATAAGGAAGGTAGCTTGGAACTTATTATATATTGTAAAAATCCGATGATTTTTCCTATACAATAATAAAAATAGGGATTTGTGGACATCCACAAATCCCTTTACTTATGGGCAAATAAATGTTATACTTTTAGTCGAAAAGGAGCGAAATATAAGTAATGAAAGATACATTAATTTTAGGAATAGAATCAAGTTGTGATGAAACTTCTGTAGCTGTTGTAAAAAATGGAAGAGAAGTTTTATCAAATGTTATAAACACACAAATTAGTATTCATGAACTATACGGGGGAGTTGTTCCAGAAATTGCTTCTAGAAATCATGTAGAAAATATTTCACCAGTAATGAAAGAAGCAATAAAACAAGCCAATATAAAGTTAGATGAGATAGATGGAATTGCTTGTACATATGGACCAGGATTAGTTGGAGCACTATTAGTTGGTGTTGCATATGCAAAAGCTTTAAGCTATGCATCAGGGAAACCTTTAATTGCAACAAACCATATTGAAGGTCATATTGCTGCCAACTATATTACATACAAAGATTTAAAACCACCATTTTTGACACTTTTAATTTCTGGTGGAAATACACAACTTGTTTTAGTTAAAGATTATACAGAATTTGAAATATTAGGTAAAACAAGAGATGATGCAGTAGGAGAAGCTTTTGATAAAGTTGCAAGAGTCATAGGTCTAGGTTATCCAGGAGGGCCTAAAATGGATAATTTGGCAAAACAAGGAGTGCCAAATATAGAACTTCCAAAAGTTCATGTTGATGGATTGGATTTTAGTTTTAGCGGACTAAAAACTGCAGTAATAAATTTACATCATAAAATGCCTGATATAAATAAAGCTAATCTAGCTGCAAGTTTTGAAAAAAATATTGCAGAAATTTTAATAGAACATACAAGAAAAGCTATTAAAGAAACTGGAATAACTAAAATTGCTTTAGCAGGAGGAGTTTCTGCAAATAGTTATATAAGACAAGAATTTAGCAAATTGCAAAATGAAAAAAATATAGAAATATATTATCCAGAATTAAAATTATGTACTGACAATGCTGCGATGATTGCATCTGCTGGATACTATAATTTTATAAAAGGAAATATTTCAGATTTAACATTAAATGCAGTACCAAATTTAAAATTATAAAGAAAGAGGAAGAAAAATGTCGATATATGCAATATCAGATTTACATTTATCTTTTAATGCAGATAAACCAATGGATATATTTGGTTGGAAAGATTACGAAGAAAAAATAAAAGAAGATTGGTTATCAAAAGTAAAAGAAGAGGATTTAGTAATATTAGGTGGAGATTTTTCATGGTCAATGCAATTAGAAGATACATATAAAGATTTTGAATTTATACACAATCTACCAGGCAAAAAACTATTATTAAAAGGAAATCATGACTATTGGTGGACTACAGTAACTAAAATGAGGAAATATGTAAAAGAAATAGGCTTTACAGACATAGACTTTATTTATAATAATAGTTATGAATTTGAAGATAAAATAATATGTGGAACAAGGGGCTGGAATTTTAATGATGGTGAAAAAGAGACAGAAAAAATATATAATAGAGAAGTTCAAAGATTAAAACTATCATTAGAAGATGGTGTGAATAAATATGGGAAAAATAAAAAAATAATTGTATGTATGCATTATCCACCATTAAAAACAGATGAAATTTCAGATTTTGTAAGACTAATGGAAAATTATAATGTAGAAAAATGTTTATATGGCCATTTACATGGACCTGCACATAGATTTGTTATAGAAAATATTATTGATGGTATAGAATATATAATGATAAGTTGTGACTATACAGGATTTAAACTTATTAAGTTATATTAAAATAATAAATTTGTAAAATAATTGTAATATTTATACCTAAATTGCTTGCAATTCACATAATTTGTGATATAATATGAAAGCACGAAAATGTGGTAAACGAAAATATTACCAAAACGAAGCAATTACAATAAAACGAAAGGATTGAAATAAATGAGTATTAAAGTAGAAAAAACAGATAACAAAAACGAATTAAAAGTAGAATTCACAGTAGAAGCTGAAAAATTTGAAAATGCAATTAAAAAAGTATATGCTCAAACAGCTAAATATTTTAATATACCAGGATTTAGAAAAGGTAAAGCACCATTAAAAATAGTAGAGAACTATTATGGAGCAAATATTTTTTATGAAGATGCTTTTAATGAAATCCTAAAAGAAGAATATGATAAAGAATTAAAAGAAAACGAAATCACAGCTGTAAGCTATCCAGAATTTGATATTAAACAAATGGAAAAAGGAAAAGATTTAATATTTACAGCTACAGTTCAAACAAAACCTGAAGTAGAATTAGGAAAATATAAAGGTATAGAACTTAAAAAAATAGAGTATACTGTAAAAGATGAAGATATAGATCATGAATTAGGACACATGCAAGAACACAATGCAAGAATTGTTACAGTAGAAGATAAACCAGTAGAAAAAGGAAATATTGCTGTAATAGACTTCGAAGGATTTGTTGATGACAAACCATTTGAAGGTGGAAAAGCAGAAGGATATGAACTAGAAATAGGAAGCAATACTTTTATTCCAGGATTTGAAGATCAAATAATTGGAATGAAAAAAGATGAAGAAAAAGATATTAAAGTAAAATTCCCAGAAGAATATTTTTCAAAAGAATTAGCTGGAAAAGATGCTGTATTTAAAGTAAAAGTTAACGAAATTAAAAACAAAGAATTACCAAAATTAGATGATGACTTTGCAAAAGATGTTAGTGAATTTGATTCATTAGATGAATTAAAAGCAAGCATTAAAGAAAAATTAGAAAAAGAAAATGCAGATAGAGAAAAATATGAAACACAAGATGCAGCAGTAAAAGCAGTATGTGACAATACAGAATTAGATATTCCATCAGGAATGATAGAAACAGAAATAGATAACATGGAAAATGATATGAAATCTAGATTACAATATCAAGGTTTAACATTAGATAGTTATTTACAAATGATTGGAAAAACAAAACAAGAATTTAGAAAAGATTATGAAGAACAAGCTAAAGAAGCTGTTAAATCAAGATTAGTAATTGAAGCAATAGTTAAAGCTGAAAAAATAGAAGCAGACGAAAAGGATGTTACAGAAAAATTAGAAGAAATGGCTAAAAACTATGGTAGGGATGTGAAAGAATTACAAGAAAATGAAGCATTAAAGAATTACATAAAAGGAAGCTTAGAAACAGAAAAAGCAATAGAATTTGTAGTAAAAAATGCAAAAATAAAATAAAACAAGAGAAGGAGTTAAATATTTTTTGTAGTAGGTGTTTTAGTAAAAATCTTATTACATAAAAACTCCTTCTTTTTTTCTAAAAAGTTTGCATTTACTTTAAATATGATATACAATAATGTAAGTTTTCAAGAGGAGGAATTATTATGAAAGAAAGAGATAGCTTAGTACCTTATGTTATAGAACAAAGTAGCAGAGGTGAAAGATCATACGATATATTTTCAAGATTATTAAAAGATAGAATTATATTCTTAGGAGAACAAGTTGATAGTTCATCAGCAAGTGTTGTAATAGCACAATTATTATTCCTAGAATCAGAAGATCCAGAAAAAGAAATACATTTATACATAAATAGCCCAGGAGGATCAATAACAGATGGAATGGCTATTGTAGATACAATGAACTATATTTCATGCCCAGTATCAACAATATGTGTTGGTTTAGCAGCAAGTTTTGGTGCAGTATTATTAGCAAATGGTGAAAAAGGTAAAAGATTTGCTACACCAAATTCAGAAATATTAATTCATCAACCTTTAATAGGTGGTCAAGGTGGAGGAATTTCTGGTCAAGCTACAGAAATTAAAATCTATTCAGACCACATGATTAAAACAAGAGAAAAATTAAACAAATTATTAAGTGAAAGAACAGGTCAACCAATAGATGTAATTAACAGAGATACAGAAAGAGATCATTATATGACAGCAGAAGAAGCACTTGAATATGGATTAATAGATGGAATAATGGATAAAAGAAAATAATGAGCTAAAGATAAATTAAAAAGAAGGAGTGTTCTATATGCAAAAAAACGAAAATACTAAAAATATTAGATGCTCATTTTGTGGTAAAACTCAAGATAGTGTAGATAAGATAGTTGCAGGCCCAGGAGTGTATATTTGTAATGAATGTATTCAAGTATGTGCAAATATACTTGAAAACGAATATTATGAAGATGATGATGAAACATATACAACAGTTGAAGAAGATAAAGTTCCAACACCAGCAGAAATTAAAAAAATATTAGATGAATATGTAATAGGTCAAGAAAACGCTAAAAAGACACTTTCTGTTGCAGTATATAATCATTATAAAAGAATTAATAACGAAGAAAAAAGTAAAAATGACGATGATGTAGAGATAAAAAAGAGTAATATATTACTTTTAGGTCCAACTGGATGTGGAAAAACACTACTTGCACAAACTTTAGCTAAAATATTAAATGTTCCATTCGCTATAGCTGATGCGACAACATTAACAGAAGCAGGTTATGTAGGTGAAGATGTAGAAAATATTTTATTAAAATTAATTCAAGCTGCAGATTATGATATAGAAAAAGCAGAAAGAGGAATTATATATATAGACGAAATAGATAAAATATCAAGAAAATCTGAGAATCCATCTATAACAAGAGATGTAAGTGGAGAAGGTGTGCAACAAGCATTACTTAAAATTGTAGAAGGAACAACTGCATCTGTACCACCACAAGGAGGAAGAAAACATCCTCACCAAGAGCTAATACAAATAAATACAGAAAATATATTATTTATTTGTGGTGGAGCGTTTGAAGGACTAGAAAAAATAATAGATCAAAGAACAGGTAAAAAGACTATAGGCTTTGGAGTAGAGCAAAAGGAAATGGCTAAAAAGTCAAAAACAGAAATATTTAAAGAATTATTACCACAGGACTTATTAAAGTTTGGTTTAATTCCAGAATTTGTAGGAAGATTACCTATAGTTACAACACTAGAAGAATTAGATAAAAATGCATTAATAAATATACTAACTAAACCTAAAAATGCTTTAGTAAAACAATACAAAAAATTATTAGCTATGGATGATGTAGAACTAGAATTTAATGATGATGCTATAGAAGCTATTGTAGATAAAGCAATAGAAAGAAAAACTGGAGCAAGAGGTTTACGTTCTATAATTGAAGAAATTATGAGGGATATTATGTACGATATTCCATCAAATTCAAAAATAGAAAAATGTATTGTAACAAAAGATACAGTATTAGGTTTGGCAAAACCAGAGGTAATTATTAATGAAAATAAAGAAGTTAAAAAGCCTACAATAAAAAGAAGAAAAATAGAAACAAATGAAAGTGAACCAGCATAGAAGGAAGATTTTTAAATCTTCCTTTTTCTCTTATAATATGAAAATTCTAATTTATCGCATATAATCGAGTTTAAATGCAAACAAGATATTTTATCACACCAGATATATATAAGTCAATAGCCTGAGCTGATTTTTTTGACTTCACTCTAAAATTATGGTATTATATATGTATGTGAAAAATGTACATTGAAAAGTTTATAGAATTTCTTGAGAGAATTTTTCCTTGTACAAAAATAAAAAACAGAAGGAATGCCCCGCTAATGAAGCAGGAACATAAGGTTTGCCGACTTTATGTTTTGGGAACGAACTCCACTTAAGTGAGTAGTAGGGAAAGGAAAATTATGGCCAAAAGAAACATCTCATTAGGTTGGAGATCCGGAGATACATACCTATTCATGGCTCCGACAGAAGATGGAAACGTAGAATTACTCGATTACGAGTATGACTACGAAAAAATCTACAATATGTGTGGCGGGCGGTTATACTACCGCTCTATGTCCGGATGTTCTGAAACAGGCCACATAAAAAACTGTGGAGAGCTTATACGCGTGGGTTATTACCGGGTAGATACTACATACAATGAGTGGCAGTATCCGGTAAAACTTTCAGATGATGTGAGCATTATGCTCCCTTACCAGAGTCACATAGAGGATAAAAAGGGACTACTGGAGAACAATCCAGTAGTCTTGAGAGTAGGAAGAAACACTTTAATATATTGTCATTATTATAATAATATGTGTGAAGTGCTTTCTAAGCTCTTGACGGGTCAGGCGCTCGAAGAGCAGCCTCGTATCTTGAAAAAGACTTTCGTAGATGTACGAGAGAACTGTTCAAGATATGAAAAAGTTGTAAAACTTAAATTCTATGACTTTTTCGGATGGAGTTACAATCCATGGGAGTTCGTGACCGATCTCTTTTCGGAGAGTATTATAAGCTATCCGGGAGAAAGGATTTATGAGTTGTTCCACCTTGCCAAATGCAAGGATGGAACAATAGTGCGTACGACCCGCATAGGTGGGTCAGCACTATATGCAACAGAAATACTGCCGGAAGATCCCTGCGAAGCTCTTACAGACTCTATTGCAGGCTGGAAGGTAGGAGGTCCCAATATGGCATATAGACTTTACGAAAGTGAAGCACATATTGTCGGATGGGAAAATTCTGAGACTGCATACGACAAAGAAATTGAGCGAGTTGCTCGGTTCATTCCCGACGCAGATAAGGAAGGATTTAAAGCCTTTCTTAAAGAAAATTTGAATTTCACGAAATACGTGGAATTCGAAATTACCGATCCAAAATTACTGTTTTTCCTGAATAAGAAACAGCAGTATGCGGAGGTGAAAAAGGGAATTGCTCGTAAAATAAGAGAAGACGTATTTTACGTAGCAAGAGCTTGGCGGTCAAAGGTCAATGATGAAAAACTTCTGGAAGCAATTCCGGATAACTTGATTATTACTATAAATGACAGTCATAGCGCCGGAAACTGCGTACTCGGAACGCAGGCATTTGTAGATCAGTATTTTCCCGAAAAAACTGAAACTACAGCCGGTGAACTCAAGAAATATTCCAGCAGATTGGAAGTGATGCGTGTATTTAGGTACATTGCAAAACGTGACCAGATTGCTGGAAAGGTTAAGCTGGACATTACAGCCTAACCTAATTTTATAAACAAGCCAAAAGGCGGGGAAACCTATAATAAGGTTCCCGCCTTTTGGCTTGTTTTAAACATAATTCTAATAATGTAAATTCTAATTATGCTCGTAAAAATCAATATAATTTATATTATAACATTGAAAAAAATAGTAAATTGTGATATATATAAGCGTATAAATAATAGGAGTAGACATGAAGAATATTAAAGATTATAATTTAGATGAATTAAAAAATGAATTTAAATATATGAATGAAAAACCATATAGAGCGGAACAAGTATTTACATGGCTATATAGGGATAAAGTAAAAGAATTTGATGAAATGACAAATTTATCAAAAGAATTACGAGAAAAATTAAAACAAGAATATAGCATATGTAATTTTAAAATTGTAAAAAAATTAGAATCAAAAGATGGAACCAAAAAATATTTATTTGATGTATTAGATGGAAACATGATAGAAACAGTATTAATGCAATATCATCATGGTAAAACTTTATGTGTTTCATCACAAATAGGATGTAAAATGGGATGCAAGTTTTGTGCATCTACAGGAATTCCTTTTATAAGAAATTTAACTTCGGGAGAAATTGTAGAACAAATATTAGCTGTAGAACAAGATGAGAATACTAAAATTTCAAATATTGTTTTTATGGGAATAGGTGAACCATTTGATAATTATGATAATGTTATAAATGCTATAGGAATATTAAATAATCCAAAAGGATTAAATATAGGTGCTAGACATATTAGTATATCAACTAGTGGAGTAGTTCCAAAAATATATGACTTGGCAGATAAACATATACAATGTACATTATCAATTTCTTTACATGCTACAAATAATGAAAAAAGAAGTAGTATGATGCCCGTAAATAATGCATATCCAATAGAAGAATTAATGAAGGCATGCAAATATTATATAGAAAAAACAAATAAAAGAATTTCATTTGAATATGCTTTGGCTAAAGATAATAATGATAATCTGGAAGATGCTAAGGAATTAGTAAAATTATTGCATGGAATGCTTGCACATGTGAATTTGATACCAATTAATAAAATAGAGAACGGAAAATTTGTAAAGTCAACCGATAAAAATATAATAAAATTTAGGGATTATTTAAATGAACATGGAATTGTAGCAACTATAAGAAGAGAATTAGGTTCAGATATAGAAGCTGCATGCGGTCAGTTAAGGAGAAAAAGTATAAATAAAAAATAGAGGTGAGATAATGAAGATTTTTGCTAAATCTGATTTAGGTAAGGCAAGAGAATTAAACGAGGATGCATATTATGTACCAGAGGAAAATGAAAGCTTAAGAATATATATGTTGGCAGATGGTATGGGAGGATATAATGGTGGCGAAATTGCTAGTAAACTTGCAATAGAGTCAGCTAGAAAATATTTAACTAATAATTTTTCTAGTATACCACATGATAGAATAAATATAGAAGAATTAATAAGAAGTAGTATGGAATATGCCAATATGGTTGTATTTGAAAAATCTAAAGAGGATCCAGAATTAGAAGGAATGGGAACAACTTTGGAATTATGTTTGTCATATGGGAATAAAATATATATAGGTCATGTAGGAGATAGTAGAATATATAGAGTCAGAAAAAACATTATAAGGAAACTTACAACTGACCACAGTTATGTAGAAAAATTAGTTAAAGAAGGAACTATAACTAGAGAAGAAGCAGAACATCATCCAAAGAAAAATATGTTAATGAAAGCCCTAGGATGTACTCCATATGTAGAGCCAGATGTAACTACTAAAGGTTTCTTAAAAGGAGATGCAATTGTATTAACTTCAGATGGATTAACAAATATGGTAACAGACCAAGAAATATATGATATTGTAACAAAAGATCTTGATAATGCTCATACAAAGCTAATCGACTTAGCAAACAATAGAGGAGGATATGATAACATAACTGTTGTTATTGTATATAATGATTAAGGAGAGATGAAAATATGAACCTTGAGGGGAAGATATTAGGTAACAGATATGAAATAATTGAGAAAATAGGTAATGGTGGAATGGCCACTGTTTATAAAAGTAAAGACAGTGTATTAAATAGATATGTAGCTATTAAAGTGTTAAGAGATGAATTTACTACTGATGAAGAGTTTATAAAAAGATTTAGAATAGAAGCTCAATCAGCAGCCAGTCTTACACATCCTAATATTGTATCAATATTCGACGTAGGTAATGAAGGAAGCCTTTATTATATTGTAATGGAATTAATAAAAGGAAAGACTTTAAAAGAAATAATAACAGAAGAAAAAGGACCTTTACCTTGGAAATGGTCTTTAAATATAGTTATTCAAATAGCATCAGCTTTAGAAATGGCACATAAAAATAATATTGTACATAGAGATATAAAACCACATAATATAATAATTACAGAAGATGGTGTTGCTAAAGTAACAGATTTTGGTATTGCAAAAGCAGTATCTAATTCTACTATTACAGCATTTGGAACTACTATAGGTTCAGTTCATTATTTTTCACCTGAACATGCTAGAGGAGGATATACAGATGCAAAATCTGATTTATATTCTTTAGGTGTAGTTATGTATGAAATGCTTACAGGAAGAGTTCCATTTGATGCTGATACGCCTGTATCAGTAGCATTAAAGCATATGCAAGAAAAACCAGTAGAACCTAAAGAATTAAATCCAAGTATTCCTCAATCAGTAAATGATATTATAATGAAGGCAATGCAAAAAGATACTAATTTAAGATATCAATCAGCAACAGAAATGTTAAAAGATTTAAATGAAGCATTAAAAAGTCCTGAAGCAAATTTTGTACAAATTGGAGAAGATATGAATGCCGCTACACAAAGAATTTCGACTCAAGAAATTCAAGAAGCAGAAAGAAAAGCTAGAGAACAAAATGGGAAGAAACCAAATAAATTTAAAGAATTAATTTTAAAACATAAAGTTTTATCTGGAATATTAGGAGCGATATTATTATTCTTTTTAGTATTTGGAGTTTCTAGTTTAATATTTAATATGGCATTTCCTGATGATGTAGAACTTCCAAACTTTGTTAATATGACAAAGGAAGAGGCTGAACAAACTGCTGAAGAATTGAATTTAAAACTTGTTATAGGATCAGAAGAATTTAGCCCAGATGTAGAAGCTGGAAAAATAATATCACAAGATCCTGAATATCAAGAAAACTATATGGTTAAAGAAAGAAGTGAAATAACTGTTGTAGTTAGTAAAGGAACTGAAAAAACTACTGTTCCAAAAGTAGAAGGTATGACAAGAGAAGAAGCAGAAAAAGCGTTGGAAGAAGCTAATTTAACAGCAGAAATAACAGAAGAAAATGATGAAGAAGTAGAAGCTGGAATTGTTATAAGTCAAGATATTGATCCAAATACAGAAATTGATGCAGGAAGTGTAGTTAAAATTGTTGTAAGTAAAGGTTCAGGAATAGTAATGGTAAAAGTACCAAGTTTAGTTGGTAAAACAGAACAAGAAGCTAAAGATTTATTAGAATCTGCAAACTTAGAAGTAAATGTTGTTAATGACGAAGATGACTCTAAAGACAATGGAGTTGTATTAAGACAAAACAAGGATGCAGGAGAAGAAGTAGAAGAAGGAACAACAATTACGATTACAGTAAATAAAGTTGCAGAAACTAAAGAAATAAATGTAGTTGTAAATGTTAATGAAATTATAAAAAAATATGCTCCATCAGAAGGCGATGATGAAGATTCAGAAGTTGGTACGGTAACAGTAAAAGTTAATAATGAAACTAGAGGAAATGTAAGTAAAAGTAATACTAATTTCAATGATATAAAATTATCTGGAAAAGTTGGTAGCAAATTAACAATTACTTTAGAAATAATAGATTCTGAGACAAAGGAAACTATATATTCTACAGAGAAACCTAATTATGAAGTAAAATCAGGAAATAATACAGTAACATTTAGCTAATAGAATTTTTTAAAGAAGTAGGTAATATACTTACTTCTTTTTTATATAATAGGAAAGTTCTCCGAACATCCCAATTATATAAATAAATTTCACACAAAATTGCTGTGCAATTTTGGCGACGAACATTTCTTAGTTGTGAGAAGCAAAGCAAGCTACAGATAAGTTATACTATGGAAAGACGGGGCATGTAAGTTATTTAAAAGGTCATAAAACTTTAATCATGCCCCTTTTGTTCTTGTATATGAAAAATCGCCAAATTTTTACGTATACAACAAGGTTAAGTTACATATACCCGTGCGATTGAGAAGCAATCTGTACATATGGAGGAGCCACTTTTTTACAAAAACGTAATTAACATAATGACGAACAGGGCAAATTGTGATATAATAATATGCATGTACTGTAAAAAATCTTATAGTACATTAACTATAAGAAGGGAGGCTTTTTATTTATTCAAGAAATTTATGCAACTTAAACACGAGTAGAACAAAAAGAAAGAAGAGGGCAAATTTATGAAAAAAACTCAAATTTGGTTGTTTGCATTACCTGTAGTATTTTTTACTATACTGTATTATTTTATACAGTTCAATTTATCACCAGCATATAAAGATGGTGCAATAACATGGTTCATATTCATAATTATTGAGTTGGCCTTGGCTGAACTAATAATATACTACAATACATATAAATTAAATATTTA
The DNA here is from genome assembly GCA_944392175.1 of uncultured Clostridia bacterium. Classification (GTDB taxonomy): domain Bacteria; phylum Bacillota; class Clostridia; order TANB77; family CAG-508; genus Merdicola. The sequence goes on along the minus strand of CALXVT010000015.1, from coordinate 6,802 downwards.
TATAATTTCTGCAGGAGCGGCACTATCAATAGTATGTTTGCTCATTATATTATTTAGCTCAGACATTTTTAATGCTAAAAAGGCATATTCAATGATAGGAGAAGTTGAAGAAACATCTTTTGAGGATAGTATTATTCCAATTGATAATACTCAAATTCCTATTGTAGATGCTGATTTAGCATTGAAACAAGCAAATAAAAAACTTGGAGCTGAAAGAGGTCTGGGCTCACAAGTGGATGTAGGCAAATTTACTTTACAACAGGTAAACGGAGAGCTCGTTTATGTAGCTCCATTGGAACATGAGGGATTTTTTTGGAAATGGTTTTCTAATAAAACAACTCCGGGATATGTTAAAGTTTCAGCAACTGATCCGAATGATGTAGAACTAGTACAGGAGATAAATGGAAAAGATATTCAACTCCGGTATATAAAGTCTGGATATTTTGGTGATGATTTATTTAGACATATTAGGAGCTGTGGATATAGGACAGAAGGATTATCAGATATGACATTTGAATTAGATGAAGAAGGTAATCCATATTGGACTATTACAACGTATAAAAATACGGGAACATGGAATTATCCTGATGCAACTGGAGTTATAGTATGTGATCCTCAAACGGGAGAATGTATATGGTATTCTGTAGAGGATGCTCCAGAATGGATTGATAAAATTCAGCCAGATGATTTTATTGAGGAACAAATTGATGATTATGGTAAATACGAGCAAGGCTTTAAGAATTCATTATTTGGAAAAGATGGTGTAATTGAAGTTACACCGGGGCTTCTTACTGTATATAATGACGGTGATTGCTATTATTATACAGGAATGACATCTGTTGGAAATGATGATGCTACAACAGGTTTCATCATGGTAAATACTCGAACGAAAGAAGCAAAATTCTTTGAAATGGAAGGTGCAACAGAAGAAGCTGCACAAGGCAGTGCTGAAGGAAAAGTACAAGAAAAGAATTATAATGCAACTCTTCCAGTTCCAATTAATGTACAAGGGATACCTACGTATTTCATGACATTAAAAGATAAAGCTGGATTAATTAAAGCATATGCTATGGTCAACATAGAAAATTATGCGATAGTAGCAACTGGAGAAAATATTGATCAACTACAAAAAGCGTATATAAGTGCTGTACTGAATGGAGGAAATGATACTGTAATAGGCAGTGATGAAAGCTATCTTTACAATATAGAAGGAAAGATAACACGAATTTCTGCTGATATTCAAGGCGGAAATACAACTTATTACATTATTATCAATGATGATAGAACTAAGTTGTATGTAGCCAGTGGTACATTATCAGAAGAGCTTCCAATAACAAGGGAGGGAGATAATGTAAAATTATCATTTATAGATGATAAAAATGGTACAGTAGATGTTGCTAAATTTGACAATTTGGAGTTTACTCAGCAAAAGTCAGAAGACCAGCAAAAGAAAGATGAGATGAATTCAGAATCTGTTTTAGAAGGAGATTCGAATAATATAACAGAGGTTGATCCGGAAAAAACAGAAGAGGAATGGGATAGCCTGACAGATGAAGAAAAGGCTAAAATTCTTGAAGAAAGTAAAGAGTAAAAACTATTGGGAGTGGTTAAGAATCACTCCCAATAGTTTTTTAGAATAATATTTTTATATGCAAAAATATATGTTATAATATCTTCTATAAAAAGGTGGGAAATATGGAAAATAAATATAAAAGAAAATTTTTTATAGGATATACAAATTGTGATAGAAAAATAAGTTTGAGTTTACTTGATTCGTTTTATTTAATTCAGGATATGATGACAGAATATTTTGGATTTTTAAAAAGTGATAATATTATCTTAAAACGAGAAAATAATTCTATATGGGTATTAACTAAAACGAAAGTACATTTTAATAATTTACCTGTATGGAGAGATGTTGTAGAAGGAACTGTTTTTACTACAAATATAAAACCAATACGTGTAGGAACAGAAACTCAATTTAAAGATAAAGATGATAATATATTATTTTATGCTAATCAAGAAACTTGTGCAATAGACTTAGATAATAGAAAAATAAAAAAGATTAGTACAGTAAATTATCCAAAAGATTTACAAATAATAGAAGGAATAAATAAAGAAAAATACTTAAAATTAAATGATGAGTTTACAATAGATGATAAAGTAAGTGAACAAATTGTGCATTCAACAGATATAGATTTTAGTTATCATACAAATAATGTGGCATATATAAGGTTTATTTTAAATTCGTTAGGCTCAGAGTTTTTAGATAATTGTAAAGTAACAGATTTTGAAATACATTATATAAATGAAACAAAAGAAGGACAGAAACTAGAGATTTATAGAAAACTAAGAGATACAGATGTGAATTTCCTAATTAAAGAAAATGGTAGAGAAATTGTAAGAGCTAATTTGAAATATAAAAAGTAAAGGAGGAATCATGCAAGGGAAAATAATAAGTAATATATCAAATTTATATTATATAGAGGCAAATGGAAATATATATGAATGTAACGCAAGAGGTAAACTAAAATTAGAAGATATCGGCCCTACTGTAGGTGATGAAGTAGAATTTAATCATGAAGAAAAAATAATAGAAGAAATACTACCAAGGAAAACATATATAAAAAGGCCAAAAGTTTCAAATATAACACAAATGATATGCGTATTATCAGCTAAACATCCAAAACCAGATTTGTTAATGTTGGATAAACAATTAGCATATGCTGAGTATATTGGTATAAATGCTGTAATTGTAATAAATAAGATAGATCTAGATTGTGAAAAAGTAGATGAAATAAAAGAAATTTATAAAAATGTAGGATACAAATTAATAGAAACAAATGCAAAAGAAAAAGAGGGAATTGAAGAATTAAAAAGAGCTTTAGAAAATAATATTAGTGTATTCTCAGGAAATTCGGGAGTAGGAAAATCTACGCTATTAAATGATATCTTTAATAAGGAAATTACAAGAGAAGGATTGATAAGTAATAAAAATAAAAGAGGTAAAAATACAACTACTAATATTTCTTTATATAAAATAAATGAAAATGAATATATAGCAGATACACCAGGATTTTCAACATTTGATATAAATGAAATAGAATCAAAGGATTTAGCAGAATATTTTAAAGAGTTTAAGGAACACATTAAAGAATGTGAATATATTGGTTGTGGTCATATAAAAGAAGAAAATTGCGGAATAAAACAGGCAGTAGCTGAAGGAAAAATATCTGAAAGTAGATATCAAAACTTTATAAGAATATATGAAGATTTAAAAGATAAGGAGGAACATAAATGGTAGAAATATCAGCATCAGTATTAAATGTAGAAGAGGAAGAAAGTGCAAAAACTTTTTATAATTTAGAGGTTGCTAAAATTGATTATTTTCATATAGATGTAATGGATGGTAAATTTGTAGAAAATAATACAGTAGATAAAATGAATAAATATTCAAATATTTTAAAACATATAACATTATTGCCAATAGATGTTCATTTAATGGTAGAAGATGTAGAAACATATGTAAAATTATATAGTACAATAGAGCCTAGTGTAATAACTTTTCATTATGAAGCTGTAAAAGATAAAGAAAAAATAAAAAATATAATAAATCTTATTAGAGAAAATAATTGTAAAGTTGGAATGGCAATAAAACCAGAAACAGATATAAAAGAAATTTATGAATATTTACCTTATTTAAATTTTATCTTAGTAATGACAGTAGAACCTGGACAAGGAGGACAAAAATTAATTCCAGAAACTTTAAGAAAAATAAAGATATTAAAAGAATATATTAGAGAAAAGAATTTAGATACATATATAGAAGCTGATGGTGGAATTAATTTAGAAACAATAGAAGAATTAAAAGATGCGGGAATTGATATAGCAGTTGTAGGAACAGGATTATTAAAAACAGAGAATTATGCAGAAACAGTAAGAAAATTAAAAGAATAAGAAAAGTGGCTTTGCCATATATAAAGATTGTTTTCAATCGCACAGAATATACAATAAAAGAATAGCTCATATAGAGCTATTCTTTATTTCAGAATTTATTCATGGTAGGATTTTGGAGGTTCTTTATGGAAAAATAAATTATAAATAATTACACCTAATCCTAAAATAGAAATAAATAAACCAACAATAAATCCTATATATGGAATTATAGAAACAGCAGATAGCACAAGAGCTACAGCTATAGTTATTAAATATTCAATAAGTACCTTATTTTGTTTTGCATTATTTGCTATACGTCTTCCTAAAATAGAAGAAAGTATATATGGTGATATTACTAACATAAGCACATATATTGCTATTAAAATTAATCCAATTAATGATGCAACATTACTAATTATTAAAAGAATAGATATTAGTGGAATAAGTATTAAAGATGCTAATCCAATAAAAAATACCTTCCAAAAACTATGTGCTAAACAAGATGAAGCTTTTTGTAATCCTTTTGCGATAAAGAATTTTAATATTAAATATATTAAACTAGCTGCAAATATAGCATTAATAAATTGGAATAAAATATCTATAAAACTAGGTGCAACATATGTATTAAACTTTTTTACAAAATTCTTTTCTCCAACAATACTACCTTGTGGAAAATCTACATTTTGAGGTAAAGAATAAGTTAAATTACCTTTGATTTTTCCAACAGAATTACTACCTGAAAGAGATAAGCAATTAGCATAAACATATGCATCTCTTCCAACTTCTCCAAATATGTTTACATTATTTCCTAAAACATATAAATCTTTGTATACTCCATGGTTAGTAGATATAGTAAGATTATTGCAAACTGCATATAGATGTGAACTTAATGTATCAAATTCAATATCATTTGCAACTATAAAAATACTTGCATCTACATATGAACTTTCTGTAAGATGAACTTTATTTGCCATTACCATTAAATTTCCATCAATTTTACTAGATATGGTAACATCTTTACCAATTATAAATGCATTACCTTCAACATTTTGATTTACTTCAATTGAATCTCCTGTTAAATATAAATCTGAATTAATTGATTTTAAATTTTTTTCTGTTACTTGTAAATCAGAAGAAGTTGTGTTATCAGCATATGCAACACCTGAAATACAAATAACTATTAAGAAAATAGTTAGTAATATTCTTTTAATTTTTTTCATTTGTAACCCTCCTTTTATTATTTAAAGCAAATATATATTAAAGCTACTTTTTTGTCAAGCAAATAGTATCAGCATTTATGCTTTGATTTATAAGTTTTGCAATACTTATTAATAGTACAATTTTCACATTTAGGATTTCTTGCAGTACATATATTTCTACCATGCCATACAAATAGATGATTTACATCTTTTAAGTATTCTTTAGGAAATATTTTTAATAAATCTTGTTCTATTTTTGTGGGCTCTTTTTCTTTAGATAATCCAAGTTTATTCGAAATTCTTTTAGCATGTGTATCTACAGCAATTCCATTTGCAATACCAAAAACTTCTAATAATATTACATTTGCACTTTTTCTTCCGACTCCAGGAAGAGATGTAAGTTCTTCCATTGTTTTAGGAACGATTCCATTAAAATCAGATATTATCTTTTGTGCACATGCTTTAGCATTTTTTGCTTTGTTCTTATAAAAACCACATGGATGAATAATTTCTTCCAGCTCGTTAATATCACAATTTGCAAATTCCTCAATTGTAGGATATTTTTTAAATAGTTCAGGAGTGGTTTTATTAACTCTTTCATCAGTACATTGTGCAGATAGCATAACAGCAATTACTAATTCAAATGGTGTTTTAAAATCTAAACTACAAGTTGCATCTGGATAAGTTTTCTTTAGTGTTTCTATTATATCTATTGCATCTTTTTTATTCATATAATTCATTCCTTTCTATAAATTCAAACAAATTATAACATATTTTGATATCAACATAAAGCAGTCACATATATAATTATTTTTCATAAAATATATTAAGATGTTATAAAGGAGGTAATTAAATGGGAAGAATATTAAAAAAGACATTGGCTGTTATTTTAATTGGACTAGGAATAGGAATATTACTTGTCTTATTACTTCCTTTATCAGGCTGGTTATTTATAATTAGTGTAGCAATTATAATAATGGGAATATCATGGCTTTGTAATTAACATTTAAGAGGAGGAGAGGAATATGACAATTGTTGTAAAAAAAGTTCCCAAATGTTTAAGGGGATTAGTTAAATTTTTATTTGGAATTAAAGATTAATACATATTGCAATTAATAATTTAATTGTAAATTTAAATAATAAAAAAACACCTAAAGAATTTAGGTGTTTTTTTAGAATAAAAGTTGAGCAAACCAACTTTATAAGTATCAATTACTAAAAGAAAATTCATAAAACTTCCTTAGAAAAAAATAAATGGTATTCTAAATACCATCTATAAATATAAAAAATTAAATTAAGCTCTTTTTACTTTTCCAGAACGTAGACATTTTGCACATACTTTTATTCTTTTTGGTTGACCATTTTCGATAACTTTTACAGATCTTAAGTTTGCTTTCCAAGTTCTTGGAGCTCTATTACTAACGTGTGAACGTGTAATGCTTAGTTTATTTCCGTGTGAAATTGATTTTTCACAAATTGCACATTTTGCCATATCTTATTGCACCTCCTAATTAAGATAATAAATTGACTGTTTAATATAATAACATAGAAAATAAAAAAATACAAGACTTTTTGATAAAAATAGTATATAATATAAATTGCAATAATAAGTGTCGCACTTTTTGCAAAAAAATTACAAATAATTTTACAACATTAATCTTGTCATT